>NZ_JBSYGG010000011.1:0-131714 GCF_054121475.1 Salegentibacter profundi | reverse complement strand
TCACGAGCCAAACCAAAACGAAATTCAGCAAGGCATGCACTTTTAGCGTCATTGAGGATGACTACAGGTTTTTTAAATTTAATTTCAAAATTATTCTTAATGATCTTCAACTCCAGTTGGAAAGAGTAAGAGCTGAACTTATCAATGGTATGGGCAGAAACAAGACTGGGTACATTAATTCCTATACCAATAAGATCACCCATTTTTATTTTCGCAGAATTGAGTAATTTCAGGGAATGTTCAATTAGTAAATTTCCGATTTCGGAATCTGATGATAAGGTAGAATTAATGATTTCTTCCTTAATTATCGTGTGATTGTTATCAATTAGTACAAGTTTGATATTAAATCGTACTATTTGAATACTCAATACAAAAAAAAATTGTTTGTGAAGGGCGAAAAGGTTGGGTTTTCGGCCTCCACTAGATTTCGCCGATTCTTTCTTGACCACAATTCCCTTATCTATCAGTTGATTCATAATTCCAACAGTGGAAGGTCTACTAATATTTAATTTTTTGGAAATTTGCATCTGGGTAGTTTCCCTAACTAAGAACATGTGATTTAGAATCTCTAATATTTGTAGATTTTTTTTACGGTCTACATTATTTATTTTCTTCAGATCCACTATAGATAGGAAAAAATCGTTTAATTGTTTCGACATCTATGGTTAATTAAAAATGATTTTTAGCGTATTGGAATAAATCCCATATTTTTTTGGTGATCAAATACAAATACATCAATTATTTACATTTATATGTATTTGTAGCAGTAATATTATCAAAGTGAAAAAAAATAATAACCAAAAATAATTTTTATTTATTTATTTCCTTGCATTATGATGAAATATATTTTTAAACGCAAAGATAATATGATTAAAAAATAACTTTATTTTCTATTTTAATTGTTTGTCAGATATTTTTAATTATGAATTATAATTTATTTTATATTAAAGATGTTTCATGAAAAAAGTTTTTGTTTACAAGGTGAATTTAAACTATAGTTAATAGTTATATAATTAAATTAAAACAGAATTATTAAAAGACCGAAAGAGTATTACTAAAACTCCAGTAATCATTGGTGTTCTGTTCTTCAGGGGGTGTAAAATAAATTCTATCTGAATAGAATTTTAAATTAATTTTATTCATACAGAGCTGTGACAACAGAAGAACAACATCAATTAGAGAAGAAGGCCCTAGAGCAGTTTATGTCTGGTTAGAGTCTTTTCGGTAAAGAAGGTGCCTTTGCACCTATGCCTAAAAGTTTTATTGAAAAAGCTCTTGAAGCAAAAATGGAATCTCATCTTAATAAACAAGTGCGTTCTAATGGCAATAAGCGCAATGGTAAAGAAAAGAAAATAAAAAGCTGCTTTCGATCTTTCGATATTGATACCCCCACAGGATTGTCAAAGCAGTTTTGAACCTGATCTAATCAAGAAACGCGAAACTATTCTAGCAGATAATCTTTCTGAGTAGATTTTCGGGCTATATGGTTTAGGAATAATTTATCGAGACATCTCCAGTTATATCAAGGAAATGTACGATACTGATATTTCCCATACGGTTTTAAGTCAGATCACCGATCAGATCATTCCTGATATCAAAGCCTGGTAAGACCAAGGTCGTCCTTTAGAACCACTGTATCGTATGGCTTGATGCGATACATCATAAGGTTAAGATGGATCGTGCATAAAGCACTTTACAATATTTTACTAAGGAGGGAAAAAAGGAAGTTCTTGGTATGTATATTTCTGAGAGCGAATGTGCTAATTTCTGGCTATAGGTTTTAACTGACCTTTATAATCGTAGAATACAGGATATTTTTATTTCCTGTTGATCTCCTCCCGATTTACGTACTGGTTAAAAGTAGAAAATCTGAGCTATTGATCCTGGAAGAGAAATGGGGTAATAAATACCTGTGGTCATGGAAAGCAGGCAGCGTAACTGGGAGCAGCTTTCTAATATTTTCAATACATTTACACTACCAATGCCGTAGAGGGCTTCTACCGTTAGATCCAGACAGTAACCAAGACTAAAGAAGCATTTACCAATGATATGTTCCTGCTCAAACTAGTCTATTTGGTAAGAAAAAATATTGAGAAGAAATTGACCGTCCTCTTACATAATTGGAGCCTAACGATTCAGTAATTTTATATTAAATTTGGAGACCGGATACCACTGGTAATAAATATCAATTCCTCTGGGGCTAGCCCAAGAGGAATTGAAAGAGCAGACAGAGTTTAATTAACAGACCCTATCATATTTTTAACTTCGTCACCTGGTTAATTTTCGTTACCTGCAAGTGGGTTGTGAACTCAGTAATTCTGAACCTCACTTGGTTGTTTTGCATTTTATATCTCTTATTTAGTTATGGCTATTCCATCTTCATAAGTTTTAAAGAATACGGGATTAAAATGGAATGTCTATAAGCCTAATTTTAATTGATGTTGGGACACTTTTATTTATACCTGCCGCCTATAAAAGGGTTTTTGAAATTTTTCCTTTTGGTTTATTTGTTCAAGGTATAGTTTGACGTTATTACAAACGGCAGCAAATCCCTTTATTATAATATTAAGATCTATGGAAAGTTCTGCGAAGAGAATTAGAATCCTAAAGTTACTCTAGGAATCCCTAGGGATATGGGCCTTATGTCATCACATAAAAAATCGGTTTCTCTTTTCTGTAAAAATTATAAAGCATGGATTCTTTTTGACTCATGTTATATTAGCAGTTAGGTTATGTTACAACGTCAATTTTAATCTTACAACTACCGTATAAAATTTCGGTTTCCTTATCTTTTGAAGTTCCTAAGATTCTCACTTATTAATTTGATTATTCTGCTATTATAACCTCTACATTGTTTTTTTCTAACATTTTTATATTTTCCTCTTCAATATTTACATCTGTTATTACCTTATGGATACTTTCAAAACCTTCAATAAAAGCGAGTCCGGTTTTTTTAAATTTGGAGGAATCAGCTACCACTATAACTTCTTCAGCAATTTGAATCATAATTTGGTTTAGGTATGCTTCTTCCATGTGATGAGTAAATACACCTACATTGGGTTTAACTCCATCAATGCCCAGAAATAATTTTTTACAATAAAGTTGTTTGAAATTGCGTTCCGCCATAGGGCCGATAAGTGACATAGAAAATTCTTTCAAAAAGCCTCCCGGCATGTAGACCTGTAAGTTCTTATATTTAGAGAGATTGTTAACAATGTCTAAAGCGTTACTTATTACCGTTAATTTTGAAAAATCGCCTAAGTTATTGGAGACCTCAAAGGTGGTAGTTCCGGAGTCAAGGATAATGGAGTCATTTTCATTAATCAAGGTTATTGCTTTTTTGCCGATTAGTCTTTTAGATTCTAAATTAATATTCTTTTTTTCACTTACCGCAAGAGCTATATTATTGGTTTTAAATGCACCCCCGTGGGCTCTTATTAAAAGCTTGTTTTTCTCTAATTTATCCAGATCATTTCGAATTGTGACCTCACTAACTCCAAATTGTTCACTTAAATCGGTAACATTGACCTGGCCCAAATTATCGAGTTTTTGTAAAATGTTAGTTCTGCGTTCCGCGGCTTTCTTCATTTTTATTAAATAATTGGAGCAATATAAAAACTTCTAAGGTAATGAAAAGGAATTTTTCCCCAAATCATTTTTTTCTTTTGATGAATTATTGATTTAATAAAACTTTTGTTGTCCCTCCTCCAGTCAAAGAAATATCTACAGGTGCATTGTATTTCCAGGCTCCATTTGTAAAATCCGGAACATCCATCGATTTTGCTCTGTTGTTAACCGATTCTACAGATAAAGGTATTACCGCGCTCCATAATGCGGCATCATAAACATCCTGATCTAGCGGTAAACCGTTTCTCAAACAGTCAATTAAACGCCAGTCCATCATAAAATCCATTCCTCCATGGCCTCCTATTTGCCTGGCCATATCGCCTACTTTCTTCACAATTTCAGGAGTATATTCTTTTTCAAGGGTTTTCATCTCTGCTTCATCTAACCAATTATGACCTTTTGAAATTCTTGCAGAAGGATATTTTCTTGCAAATGCTTTTGTTCCACTTATCAGGTGGATCCGAGAATAGGGGCGAGGAGAAGTAACGTCATGTTGAATCATGATGCTTTTGCCTTTTTTGGTTTTTATAGTAGTAGTATTCATATTCCCTCGAAAATTTTGCCCTATATACGGTGCATAAAAATCGTCTTTGGCAGCAAGCTCCCTTGCCATGTCCCCCAAATGGAAATCATTGCTTGAGAGAGAGGTAAGGTAATCCATTTGATCACCTCTATTAATATTCATTACTTGGCAAATTGGACCTAAACCATGAGAAGGATATAAGCTTCCATTGCGCTCTATGTTTTCTTTTAGGCGCCACATATCCTGGTACCCTTCTTTGTCAAACATATGTTCTCTCAAATCGTGAATGTAGGCTCCTTCTCCATGTATTATTTCGCCAAAAAATCCTTGGCGTGCCATATTTAAGGTGAGTAATTCGAAGAAATCGTAGCAAGCATTTTCAAGCATCATACAATGCTTTTTGGTGCGTTCGGAAGTTTCTACCAATTGCCAACATTCATCTACGGTTTTTCCGGCGGGTTGTTCTAATGCGGCATGCTTTCCTGCTTCCATTGAGTAAAGAGCCATAGGCGCATGCCATTCCCATGGTGTGGCAATGTAAATTAGATCTAAATCTTCTCTGTCAACCATCTCTTTCCAGATTTCCTTGCTGCCAGAATATGTCTTTGGATTATGGGTTGTGCCCTCCAACAGTTTGCTAACCTTTTCTACCTCCTTGGGCAAAAGGTCACAAATTGCTTTAATTTCTACCCCATCTATTTTGCTCATTCTTGTAACAGCACCTGGACCTCGTGAACCAAGGCCAATAAATCCTATTCTGACAGTATCAATTTTTGGCGCAGCATAACCAGACATATTAAAACGTTGGTTTCTTTGTTGAGGAGCCGCAGCAATATCATTATCCTTACAGCTCAATAAGCTACCGCTTACGAGACCAAGCCCGCCTAAGCCACCTATACGTAGAAAATCTCTTCTGTTATTTTTCATATTCCCTGTTGTTAAAAAATGTTATGAATTAAATTTATATGTTCTTTTAGCATTATTATAAAAAATTTTTTCTAGGCATTCTTCAGGCAAATTAAGCCCCTTAAATTTACCCTCAAATTCTGGCGCTTCCATGGTTTCATTGGTGGCAAAAAATTTATAGTGAAAATTCCAAAGTTGCTCAAACCGATTAGCTATATCTGTTGCAGAAGTACTACCGTCATCAATGACATCGGTGCCATACATTATTCTGTTCTGGTAATTGATGCAAAATTCACGTACGCCTTGCCAGTTTTCTTTTGCTTGGAGTTGAAGGTGGACTACCCTTTCTGCCAAATCGGTTAGGGTATTTGGATAAGTATCAAGGCGTTTGGCAACTTCTTCAATGCTATACTCCATACTAAAGAGATGAAGTCCGACGTATCTTAGTTGCGGGAATTTCCTAAGCATATTATCCCTTGCCTGCATTTGCTGTTCGTAGGTAGGGTATTCTTTTTGAAGGAACATATGGTATTCAGGATGCTCCCTAAAGTAATTTCTATCTGAATTTACGGTCATTTCCTCTAGCGGCAACCAACAGTTACGAGGTTCCCCCTGGTGTCCAATAAGCAAAATATCATTTTCTACCAGAAATTTAAAGATAGGATCAAATACAGGATTGTCAATCATGACAAAATTTCCTGATTCATCGTGCAGTTCAAAACCTACGTCTTTCCATATTTTTACACCTACCGCACCGTTAGCCAGCCCTCTCTTTATTTGCGCGATTGCTCCCTGGGCAAAATTGTCTTTTCCCCAATCCCGAAAATCGAAGCTGGTAATAAATTGGATTCTCCCTGGATATTTTTTCTGAAGTTTCCATATTACTTTCTCTTGATCTTCTATCGACTCGAAAAATGGGATATTAGTATTTATTGATAAAAACGAAACATTGTGCTTCAGTGCTAGTTTCATTTTTTCGTTAGAAGTAGTGTTTAGATGAACGTGTGCATCGATAAATTTAGATAGCATTATTTATAGTTTTTAACGATTTCTAATTTTTCTTTTACCAACTGCGTGATTTTTGCCGTGGCTTTTGGAAAAACTATTCTTAAATCTATTTCTTCATTATTAATAAGCTGCTCCTGAAGGGTCTTCATGAAAACATTTTTAATCTCTGTAGCAAGATTAACCTTACATATTCCTCTAGATATCGCACCCTGTAATTGCTCACTTGGAACTCCGGAACTCCCATGTAATACTAGGGTAGCAGATTTGTTTTCAGCTATTTTTGAAAGCAAGTTAAGTTGTAGTTCCGGTTCTTGCTTATAAAAACCGTGGGCTGTTCCTATCGCAATTGCGAGAGCATCTATACCTGTTTCTTTAACAAATTCCTTTGCTTCCTCCGGTTGGGTAAAACCTTGTTGCTCATGTGACTGTCCCAATTTCGCGACATATCCCAATTCGGCTTCCACATGTGCTCCATAAGATTTTGCTCGCTCCACGACATCTTTTGTGATTTTAACGTTTTCTTCAAAAGATAATTCACTCCCGTCTATCATTACTGAATCAAAACCGGCATCAAGACACCTTTGAACCAATTCTATCGATCCACCATGGTCAAGGTGGATCCATCCTTCAACACCAAATTCTTTAAGTCCACTTCGTCCAAGTGTCACAGCAGTTTCCAATCCCATATAATCTATTGAACTTTTGGTTAATTGTAGGATCAAAGGTTCCTTCAAATCTGCAGCGGCCTGTAAAATTCCATGCAGGGTCTCTAAATTGTAAAAATTTGTAGCTAAAAGGCCGCGTCCTTCCCTCGTGAATTGCTGTAGCTTATCTTTAAGTTTCATGATTGTGTGTGTTGGTTTAAAATTTGCTGTATTTGCTTTTCTATACTCTTTTTTGATGAAAAAGCAGTGGTGCCACCTGCACGGGTGGTGTTTATAGATCCCATCAAATTGGCATTTTTTAAACATTCTTTTAGGGGGGCTTCTTCTAAAAATTTCGAAATAAATCCTGCATTAAAAGAATCTCCTGCACCAATTGCATCCTTATAGTTTTCACTAATATAGGGTGGGGCAGAAATATCCTTTTTTTTATTAATAAGACGACTTCCATTTTTTCCCATTTTTAAAGCTAAAATATTGGCATAGGGCCTTATTTCGGTAATCGCACTTTCAATGTTTTCTTTACCGGTAAGAGCAAGTATTTCCGCTTCGTTGGGTAAAAAAACATCAACATAGGGAAGACAGGTTCTAAAATCAAAACTCCAGGTTTCAGTCGGATCATATTGTAAATCCAAGGAGGTAGTTAATCCTGAGTCTTTGGCTTTTTCAAAGATTTTGGTAATATCGTTTTTTATCCCTTCCTGAAGAAAAAAGTTAGAAAGATGAAGGTGATGAAAATTATTAATATTTTCCCAGGGGATTTCATTTATCGTAAGAGCCTTCATTGCACCACAAAAAGTAATATTCGCTCTATCCTGATCATAATTCATCACAACAGTTACTCCTGTCTTATATTTAGGTGATTTTATAATATAATTTGTATTAATTTTCTTTAGATGAAGCTGTTCAAGTACAAAATCACCAAACTTATCACTTCCGATCATTCCGCAAAAAGAGGTGTCAACTCCCAATATCGAAATATTTGATGCCATTATTGCAGAAGAACTACCGAGAGTAAAGTCCATGGAGTCAGCAACTATTTCGGTTCCAACTTGAGGAAATCCTTGTATGCTATTCAAGATTAGGTCTACATTTAATTCCCCTACAACAAGAAGTTTTTTAGGACTCATTTTCTAATATTTTACATTTTACTTTTGGTAATATATCCTTTACATCTTTCTTTTTCAGCATTCCCAGTTCCTCGTTAAGACAATTTGCTGCTCCACAAGCCACTCCATATGAGGCTATTTCTTCTCCTGTTAACCCCTTTTCGAATGCCCAGGCTATACCTGCAGTAAGGCAATCCCCACTGCCCACAGTACTTATTGGTTTTTCAATCTCAACATTAGCAAAGTAGGTCTTTTCCTTATATCTCATGTATAAACCCTCCTTACCTTTGGTAAGTGCAACTAGATCTATTTTGTTATCCAGCTTTTTAAGTAGAACATCAAAATTATCACTTCCACAAAACTGGAAAGCTTCGTGCTCATTGAGGTGAAGGGCAAAAAACGTTGATTGCAAAGCTTTAATTAGCTGAATTCCACTGCAATCCAGAAAAACCTTCTTATTTTGATTTTTTGCAATTTTAATAAGCTGAAAATAAGCATCTTTAGGTGCTTCTTTAGGCCATGATCCCGAAAGACAAATTGTATTTGCTTTCGAAATTTTCATTTCAAATAATTTTTTAAATTCCAACCAGTTTTTCATAGTCATCTCTGGCCCCGGCTCCAGGATTTCAGTATTACTTAGATCATTATTTAATGAACGAAAAGTATAACATTTACGATTATTTCCTGTTAACTGAACACCGAGAACATCTATTCCTTTTTCTATGCTGGCATTTTTGATCCATTCACCAGTATATCCTGCCCAATTCCCAAACAATAAGGGTTTTTCCCCCAGCTCGGCCAATGCAAGAGCTATATGAGTGCCTTTACCGCCAGGAAATTCTTCGATCTTTGTAATACGATTAGTCTGATTGATTTTGAAATCATCGAACCAAGCAAATGTATCTATAGAAGGATTTGGACAAACATTTAATATCATTGTACAGGGATTGTGGGGTTTTTATAGATAGTGACCCCTTGGACTACCCGACTTATTGAGCCAGAGACCGATGGATTATCCGGGTTTAAATTTAATTCTAATGACTTGTAAAATCCTAATAATTGCCCCACCAAACTTGCAGGTATGATATTTAAGTCTTGTTCTTGCTTAAGTTTAAGGTCAATATTTAGGCTGGGCTTTAGCTTTTTGTTTAATTCACGTCCTATACTGAGGCAGGGAATATTTCGTGGGTCTTTTGCAATGGACAACGCAAGGTCCAGTTCATATTTGTAGACATGGTCATTTGGTGAGAACAAATAAACCAATAAGGTTTTATTATTAGTTACCGAGCGCGGACCGTGACGAAAACCCAAAAAAGAATCATGTTTACAGATTACTTTTCCATCTGTAAGTTCCTGTAATTTTAGTTGGCATTCGCGAGCGACACCTAACATTGGACCCGATCCCAAAAACACCACACGTTCAAAATCACTGGCTGAAATCTCTTTAAAGTTCTGAGCATTCTCCAAAAGGAGATTTCCTTGAAGTAAAATTTGTTCAACTTCATTTCTTTTAAGATCAATTTTTTCTATGTCACTTATCAATAGCACGGTTAATAACATCGATGTGAAGCTTCCCGTCATTGCCAAACTCTTGTCGTTCGAGGCTTCCGGAAGTAATATAGCATAAGATCTGGTACTGTTTCCCCTTGCGTAATTCATGAGTTCCCCGTCTTTGTTACAGGTGATTATAAGGTGGTATGCTTCTTTACAATATGAATCAGCTAATTTCACTGTTTCCACACTTTCAGGGCTGTTACCTGAGCGTGCAAAAGAAATTAGTAATGTTGGATTTTTTGGTTGAAAAAATAAATGTGGATGAGTTACTATGTCTGTGGTTGCTATGGCTTTGGTGTTGCAGCCAGTATTTTTTTGAACCAAACCCTGGGCGGCCTCGCCAATAAATGCTGAAGATCCAGCTCCTGTTAATATAATTTGGAGATTTTGTTTATGAAATAAAGGAAGGAGAAATTGTTTAATTTCCGGTTTTTTTCGCAGTACTAAATCATAAATCGCATCCCATAGCTTTGGCTGTCCCTCAATTTCAGTTTCGGTATGGAGGTTCCGTTTTTCGCCAATTGGTTTTGCCATTTTTTGTTATTTTTTTGTTATTTTTCTGTTGTTTTCAAATTTAAAACAAATTAACTGAAACTAAAAAGTTTCGTATTTCTTTTTTTTTAAACTTTTTGATGCTATTTCATTGATAAATCAATTTTAATTTTTTACGTTTAATTCTTTGTTACAAAGCTACCGGAGTTCATATTTATTTTTGATAAAATGGAAAAATGCAAAACAGTATTAGAATAAATTAGGAATTTTATTAGTTTTTTTTCTAAAAAAGTATATTAGCAAAGGTTACGAAAGGTTTATCGTAAATTTTGTACGCGTTTCTTAAATTTTTAATGATATAGGGTTCAAATGTATAGAAGGAGAAGTTGAATACTTGTTAATCTGGAGAAATCCTTATATGAGAAGTTTCTATAAGAGATAATAGTAAAAAATGATAAACCAGATTTTAATTTATCCGGCTGTATTACTCTTTTTGTTTTTATCAATAGGTTCTTTTTGAGCCAACTTATCGTAAAGGAGACAAAAGCCCATACTCCGAGCTATCCCGTTATTGATTTTCACAATCATTTAGGAAATCTTGAAAAGACCGAAAAATATCTTGAAGAAATGGATAAATCCAGAGTGTGGAAGTTTGTGAGCTTAGATGGAAGATCTGCTGAGGATTTTTATAAAAATCATTTAAAAGTCTCTCAGAAAATTGGGAGAGATCGGTTTTTAGTTTTTTTTAGACCGGATTTTAGTATAGTTAACAAACCAAACTTTGGAAGAACGGAAGCTGAAAAGCTGGAAGATGCGGTGAAAATGGGGATTCGGGGTTTAAAATTCCCAAGGCACTGGGGCTCACAGTAAAGGATGAAAATGGGAAGGTAATTCCTGTAGATGATCCACGCCCGGACCCCATCTGGGAAAAATGTGGTGAGCTAGGAATCCCTGTGGTGATTCATGTTTCAGATCCGGTGGCTTTTCATACTCCGGTTGACAGGTACAATGAGCATTATGAAGAGCTAGGTGCACATCCCGACTGGTCATTTTATGGAAACGAATTTCCTTATTCCAAGGATGAAATTCTTGAACAGTTATACAGGGTTATTGCTAAACATCCTAATACTATATTCGTATCTACTCATATGGGAAATTTAGCTGAAGATCTTGGTCGTGTGGCCGGATGGTTAGAGCAATATCCAAGTATGTATGTGGATATAGATGCACGTATAAGTGAACTAGGTCGCCAGCCATTTACAGCACGTAAGTTTATGATAAAATATCAGGATAGGATCTTTTTGGAACAGATACCCCTCCGGATTCTGAGGCTTATCAGGTTTACTATCGATTTTTGGAGACCGATGATGAATATATTGATCCAACTAAAAGTCACCACCTTCAGGGGAGATGGATGATATATGGTATAACTTACCGGATGAGGTGCTGGAAAAGCTCTACAACAAAAATGCTCTTAAGATTTTAAATATGTTCAAGGGTGCAGCTAATCATTAAACTTTGAAGTTATGAGTAACAACAATTATGACCACCGAAAATTTCTCACTTATTCCACAACAGCTATGTGGGGGTTGACCTTGGCGGGATTGGGATTGCCAATTGGTAATGGCACAAAATTTCACTAATTCAACCAAACCATTGCGCTTTGGATTCGTAGGAATAGGAGGTAGGGGATCAAGGCATCTTTCTGTGGCGCTGGGAATAGAAGGAGTCGAGGTGCCTGCAATATGTGAAATTAAGCCTGAACGTTTATATCGAGCAAAAAGATGGATTGAGGAAGCAGGACTGCCAACTCCCCGTTTATATGGGCGTGGTCCAACAGATTTTAATAGAATGATGGAAGAGGAAGAACTGGATGCTGTCATTGTTGTTACTTCCTGGAAATGGCATGCACCTGTTTGCCTTGCTGCAATGAGGACTAATAAACATACTGCATGTGAAGTGCCTCTTGTTCAGAATTTAGAAGAAGCCTGGGAAATAGTCGAGACTTTTGAAAAAACGGGAAAGTGGGCCAGTATTGTTTTAGGAGGTTTTAGGGATCTTACTCTTTTAAATATGGTTCCTCAAAAGCTCTTAGGGAATATTATTCACGTGGAAAGTGGATATGTTCATGATCTAAGGCGGTTGAAATTCGATCCCGATGAAGAGCCGTGGCGTTTACATTCCGCAATAGACAGGAATGGGAACTTATATCCTGATCATTCAATGAGAAATATGATCCCGGCTTTGGATATTAATCATGGAGATAGATTTGATTACTTGGTTTCTATGATTTTGTGAGGTACTTTGGGGTGCAATCGTTTTTTTTAAAAATTGGATAACATGGAATTATAAAAGCAACGAAGTCGCCGGATTTTAAAATTAACAGAGCAAGTACTCATACTAACTGGGTTAGGGTAAAATGGATAGTACTTTCCCAATGAAAAACTTTTAAGGAAAGCCTGGTAACATAAATAAAAATCTTTTATTCTGAAACCGGGATTTATTTCCTTTTTCATTGCCAGGATAAGAGAATTACTTCAGCGATGCAGGCCGATTTCATGGATATATGGACGAAAGATGTTATAGAAGTTTTCCTTTGGCTCAATGAAATTTTTCCGGCTTATTTTGAATATGAGATTTCCTCAATGAATTATGAATTGCCCATATTAATCTCTAATTATAATGGAGATCTTGTAAGGTGACAGCCATTTCATTATGACCAGGATAGGAAAACGCGACATGCGTCTTGTCTTATAGGAGGAGAAAGGAAAAGTAATGTAGCAATTTGAAGTTTGACCGCCGAATTTTTTATACCCTATAAACTTCTGAGACCTCTGACTAATGTACCTCCGGAAGTTGGAACCAAATGGCGGCCAAATTTTTATCGCGAGGATTATGATAAAGGTCCAGAGATATTGTCGTGGAAACAGACAGGTAATTCTTTTCATGATATGAGAAGTTTGGAGTTCTATTAATTGATTAAATAAGGATTTTAAAATGAGGAATAAAGAAAATAAAATCTAGCGCCAAATATTGAATAAGGGAAATGTTCGGTTTTAGAATTAGCGAATCATCTGGATAAGTTTCCTGATTTAGTGAAGGATATGTCTGCTAGTATATTGCATTTAAGGTTTCAATCCATGGACCAAGCGTTATCATGATTTGAGTAGGTGTGAAAATTTAAAATTAGAAAAATGAAAGTTTCTCACTCATGGTTATCATATGCGATTATAACTACTTTGTTTTGGGGTGTTTGGGGTGCACTTATAGAATTACCTTAAAAAGCAGGTTTTCCGGCAACATTGGGATATGTAATTTGGGCCTTAACAATGATATCATCCGCATTAGTTGCTTCTTATTTTGTAAACTGGAGAATTGAAATAGATAAAAGATCCGTTTTTTTTTGGGTCTGGCGATAGGTTTTCTTGGAGCGGGTGGGCAGCTCTTGCTTTTCCAGGTACTTCACAATGGGCCAGCCTATATAATTTTCCCCCTTATCTCGCTTTCTCCAGCCCTACTATTATTTTAGCGGTAATTTTTTTAAAAGAAAGAACTACTTTACTCAAATGGGTGGGAATAGGAACAGCTATAGTGGCATTTTTTTTTCTCTCTTATCAGGAGCCGGGGGCTTCTGATGTAAGAGGTTATCTTTGGATGGCTTTATCAATACTGGTTTTTGCAGTTTGGGAATACAGTTTTTCGTAATGAAGTTTTCTAATGAAATCATGAAAGCAGAAAGTATTTTCTTCTATATGGCAGTTGCTGCCGTTCTCTTATCTACGGTTGCGTTATGGATGACTGATTTTGACCAACCAATCAATCTAGGAATGGAAGGACCTTATCTTGCGGCGTGGTTCACTTGTTGAATTCCGTAGGGGTACTTATGCTGGTTTATGCCCTCCACTATTGTAAAGCTATTATAGTTGTTCATTTAATTGGTTTGGCTCCCCTAATAACCATTGTGCTTTCCCTCATTATGTATAACGTGGTGCCCGGGCCAATTCTGCTGATTGGACTTATTTTGGCAGTCGTGGCCATTTTTCTTCTTTCCCTCCCAGATGATTTTTTTTATAAAATATGATTTCGCGCAATGATATTGCAGGTTGATTTACAAAAGAAATAATGCTGCGATTTTTAATTGAAAAGAATACAAATAATTATTTTTCATTATTGTGTATTGCTTTTACACAGTATTTCAAGCTAAAAATGCCGGGCTATTCTATTGTTTTAAAACAGTTTTCATGAAATTCATCTAAAACTTTCTTGACTAAACCATTAAATATTTATTAGTAATCTTTATTAGGTGCTATTCTATTGCACCCAACCCAAATAGCTAGAATTCTTTTCGAAATAAACTGAATGGAATTGCTTTAGACAATCATGATAAATCTATTAAGGCAATATAAGATCTAAAAGTATTAATAAATTTATGCTTTTAAATACACTTAAAAATAATCTAATACTTTCGTATATGAAAGTTTTTAGCTTCATGCAGTAAAATGAGAATAATTAGGTTGAATATATATCAGTCTAATATTTTTGATATTTTTTTTGTGTAATGCCTATGTATCCTTAAATTTAAACAGTTTTATTAATACAATGATTTTTTTGTTAAGAAAATATTTCTTGCTATTCTTTTGTTTTTAACATTCTTTTTAGTTTAATTTACTTTCTAAACGAAAAAAATATAATTTGAATTTTCAAAAACTGTGTTTTGAAAATTTATTTTTAACAAACCAAAAGATTAAGCATGAAAAAATCATTGTTTATTTTATTAAGTTTTTTGCTCTTGAAAATGTCTGTCTTCGCTCAATCTGGAGGCGTTGAAGTGAATGGTACTGTTACTGATGTTAATGGTATGCCCCTTCCCAGCGTAACAATCCAGGAAGAAGGGACGAATAATGGAGTCTTAACAGATTTTGACGGGAATTACACTATTAAAGTGAATTCTTCCCAATCAGTTTTGGTCTTCACGTATGTAGGAATGCAAACTGTTCGAAGAACAGTTAGCGGAGATGCGACTATTAATATTCAATTGGAGGAAGATGCCCAGGCTTTGGAAGAAGTGTTAGTTGTGGGTTATGGAACTCAAAAACGGGCAAATGTAACAGGAGCAATTAGTTCTGTTTCAGGGGAAGATATTGAAAGTCGTCCTGTTACCAATACTGCAACAGCTTTGCAAGGGCAATCACCGGGATTAACCATAATGAATCAGGGGGGCGCGCCTGGGGATGAAGATGTTGGGATACGGATCAGGGGAATTGGCACCTTGAATAACTCCAATCCTTTGGTGTTAGTGGATGGCATTGAACAGTCACTTAATACTGTTGAGCCTCAAAATATAGAATCCATTTCCGTTTTGAAAGATGCGGCTTCATCAGCTATTTACGGTTCACGGGCAGCAAATGGGGTGATTCTTGTCACCACCAAGCGAGGTGCCGTAAGCGGTACTTCTTTGTCATATAACAATTTTGTAGGAATTCAAAACCCTAGTTTTTTTCCTGAAAAAGCAGATACCGAATCATGGCTAAGATTGGAAAATGAAGCGCAGGTAAATGCCGGTGGATCTCCTATATTTAGCGAAGAATACATCTCAAATGCTGTTGCAGGCACCAACCCTTTTGAATTTCCTTGGGCTAACTGGGAAGAAGGGATTTTTAATGAGGATGCACTTATGCAACAACATACTTTTCAAATTTCAAGTGGAGGAGAGGTAGGAAGAGTTTTTGCTTCACTAAATTATAGTGATACAGATGGTATTCTCCAGAACTTTAATAATAAAAGAACGACAATGCGCATGAATGCTGATTTGTATGCAAATGACAAATTGACGTTTAAGATGGGCCTAATGTACAGAAATGGAGATTTTAGCGGCCCTGGATTCAATGGACAACGAATTACCCAAGGGCTCCTACATATAAACAGAAATGTTGTAATGAGGTATCCGGATGGTACTTATGACCTAGTCTCGGGATATTGGAATCCTCATGCCATGGCAAATGAGGGGGAAACCGAGCGGCTTAGTGATGATGTGGTTGCTCAAGCAGGCTTTGAGTATACTATTAGTAATAAATTTTCTCTGGAGGGAAATGTATCTTATAAACTCGAACATGAAAATGACTCACGGTTTAGAAACAGTCTTGCTGGTATGACAAATTATGTAACCGGTGAACCACAGCAGGTTTCAGGATGGTTTGCAACAAATGTTTTGAGAGAAACCCAGAATTCAGAAAGAGAATTGAGCCAAAGATTATATTTGAATTATTCTGAAGAATTGGATGTTCATGAATTGAATGTATTAGCTGGGTATGAAGAAATTCATAATCAGTTCAAAAATGTTGTAGCAACCAGGCAGGACTTTTTTAACAATGAGCTCCGGGATTTGAATGCTGGAGGTAGAGAAAATCAAAACATTAATGGATATAACCAGGAATGGCGTCTTCGCTCCTTTTTTGGGCGATTTGATTATTCCTTTGACAATAAATATTTAATCCAAGCTAACTTACGGTATGATGGATCTTCTAGATTTGGAGAAGGGCACAGATGGGGTTTGTTTCCTTCCGTTTCTGCGGGGTGGAATATCACAAATGAAAGTTTCTTTCAAAATTTCTTGAATGATTCAGCTATAAGTAAGATCAAATTAAGGGGCTCTTGGGGGCAATTAGGAAATCAGACTATTGGTCTTAACAGATTTAGAAGTACCTATGATCTTAACCAAGGTTATCAATTTGGAGGGCAGGTCGTTCCCGGTGCTGCTATTACGCAGGCAGGTAATCCTCTCATAACATGGGAAACCTCAACTATGACTAATGTTGGGCTGGATATGACCTTTTTCGATGACAGGGTCGGGTTGATTGCTGAGTATTTCTGGAAGTATACTGATGATATTTTACTTGCATTACCAATCTCCCGAACCATTGGGGTAGACGCTCCGGTCCAAAATGCAGCAGCGGTATCAAACAATGGTTATGAAATAAGTTTGAATTATCAAAGCCCGTTTAAATCAGAGGATGCTTTTAATTACTCTGTCGGAATAAACTTTTCAGATGTTATTAATACAATTGAAGATTTAAAAGGAGCAGGACCATTTTTCCCTGATAATTTTACTATATGGAAAGAAGGAGAATCTATGAATGCCTTACGAGGTTTGACATCTCCCGGTTTATACCGTAACGAGGCAGATCTGCAACAATATCCTGCAAGACTTCATCCAAATGCTGGTATTGGGGACATCATTTATGAAGATGTGAATGGAGATGGGGAGATTTCTCAATCCATTGCTCCTGGAGGAGACCAGGTTATAATAGGAAATGAAGATCCCAGATATGAATTTGGTGTTAAAATGAACGCCTCTTATAAAGGATTTGATTTTTCTATGTTCTGGCAAGGTGTGTTGAAAAAACAACATTTATTAGATGGAGCAATACCCGAAGGTCCTGCTTTTTCCAATTTCATACACAAAGAAATGGCCGAAAGAAGATACCATCCTGAAAAAAATCCTGATGGTGACTGGCCTTTGGTAACCAGTGGTAACTCCTGGAATATTGTGAAATCTGATTTTTGGTTAATTGATAGCAAATATGCCAGATTGAAAAATATTCAATTGGGGTATACTGTAGACCAGAATATAGTTTCGAATTTCCGAGTTTATGTATCTGGTGAAAATTTAATCACCCTTACCCCGCAAGACCTTGTTGACCCGGAAACCCCCAGAGGGAGAAGTCAATTCTTTCCACATACACAAACTATGAGTGTTGGTTTAAATGTGACGTTCTAATACTATAAAACAAATTATATTATGAAAAAACACAATATTTTCAAAGTTCTATTTTTTATCATTGTCTCCTTTTTAATGGGATGTGAAGATGGTCTGGATTCAGGTTTGGATCTGGAGCCTACCGGGGCGGTTTCTGAAACAGTGTACTGGCAAACTGAACGAGATGCCCGTCTTGCAGTAAATGCTGTTTATGCTGAATTGGATGGGACTACAATGGTCATCCAGTTAGACGGTATTACAGATATAGGATTTCGCTCTGCATCAAATGTCCCCACATTTAATGATGTACGTTTAGGAGAAATAGACCCTTCTAATGGTACAATAACGGGACTTTGGAACGGGTATTACAGAGCTATACGTAAAGCAAACGATGTTCTTGCTAATATTGGTAGAGTTGAAGAAGGAAATCCTGAAGTCCTTGAAAGACTTGAGGCTGAAGCAAGGTTCCTTCGATCTTATTATTATACACAGTTGTCTAGTTTATGGTGTAATGTGCCATTAATCCTCGAGCCGCTCGAGGTAAATGAACAAAGACCTACAAATAGTAAAGAAGAAATAGTAAGCTTTGTTATTGAAGAACTAAATGATATTATTAGTTCCAAGGCACTTCCCGAAAGCTATTCTACAGATAATGTTGGTAGGGCTACCCATGGAGCAGCATTAACTTTAAAAGCTAGAGTTGCTCTCCGGAATGGTAAATTTGAATTAACGCGTGATGCTGCTAAAGCCGTGATGGATCTGGGTGTTTATGGGCTTTATCCGGATTATGAAGGGCTTTTCCAAGTTGAGGGTCAAAATTCTCAGGAAGTTATCTTTGACAGACAATATACAATAGGTGGAGATACTTATAACAATTTCGGATATTCAGCAGCTTCCATAGGGGGGAACTCTACTGTTGAACCAATGATGGGGTTATTTGAAAAATATGAATATGTTGGACAAATGAATCCGGATGACCCATATGAGAACAAAGATCCTAGGTGGAATTATAACGTTTATTACACTGGTCAGCCGATTGGTGACAATATATATAATTCCTGGCCAACCAGTAATACGCCCGATAGAGTAAGTAGTAGTGAATGGTCTACCCTTTATGGTTATAACCTAAAGAAATGGGTAGACTATGAGTCTTTTAAGGATAATCCGGATCTTGGTGATGTGAATATGATCCTTATGCGGTATGCTGATGTTTTATTAATGTATGCCGAGGCAAAAATTGAATTGGGCGAGATCGACGAGTCAGTTTATGATGCTATAAATCAAATCAGGCAACGACCAACTGTTGAGATGCCACCTATTACTGAAGGAAAAACTCAGGCGGAATTAAGACAAATCGTGCGGGATGAGCGGGCCCGAGAATTAGCCTTTGAAGGCCTGCGATTATTTGATATCAACCGCTGGGAAATTGGTGAGGAAAAGGCCGGATTGCTAGAAGGAATGTACTATATTGATGAGGATACAGGAGAGTGGGAAATAATGAACTATGGTCAACAAGCAAGTTTTAGAGAGAGGGATTACTGTTGGCCTATTCCCCAGAGCGAAATGGATATTAATGACGTTATAACCCAAAATCCTGGTTATTAATTTCTCCAAAGAAAGAAGAAATATGTTCAGACTCTAATGCAAAATTTTTCGGTTATCGGGTTTGACAGAATTAGAATGTTTGAATAGTCCGTTGCTGTGACATGGGATTTCTTAGAAATCCTTTGTTCCAGTAACTAATCACGGAAATTTAAACTCGGAGGTGATCAGAAATAAAAAGTTGAAATATGAAAAATAGTAATTCAAAATTGGTAATTAATAATCGCAGAACATTTATTAAAACAACGGGAGCGGCAGTGATTTATAGTGCTGCAGCTTTGAACATGGGATTTCCGAACCCCATGTTTTCCCGAAGTAAAGACAGGTTGAAAGTTGGCTTAGTAGGATGCGGTGGAAGGGGCACAGGAGCTGCTGCTCAAGCCCTGGATGCGGATCCGGATGTTGTGTTATATGCCATGGCCGATGCATTTGAAGATCGATTGAACAGTTCTCTTGATATCCTTACCAAAGCTCACGGAAGCAAAGTTCAGGTTGAAAAAGAACGGCAATTTGTTGGTTTTGATGCATACCAAAAATTAATAGATTCGGGTGTAGATGTTGTACTTTTGGCCACTCCTCCTGCATTTCGGCCAGATCATCTTACTGCAGCTGTAGATGCCGGAAAACATATCTTTTGCGAAAAACCTATTGCTGTTGACGCACCCGGTGTGCGGAAGGTAATGGCAGCGGTTAAAAAATCTAAGGAGAAAAATCTTTCCCTGGTATCGGGTTTCACCTTACGATATTCCAATGAAAACCGAGAACTTTATAAACGGATTTTAAATGGAGAAATAGGAGATGTAAGAACCATCTCACATACCCGAAATGGTGGGGGCGTGTGGTATAAACCGAGGCAACCTGAATGGAGTGATATGGAATATCAGATGCGAAATTGGTATTATTATAATTGGCTTTCAGGAGATTTTATTGTTGAAATGATCGTGCATGGTTTGGATTTGATATCATGGTCTTTGGGCAATGAAATGCCTTCTAAGGTAACTGGAAACGGAGGGAGACAGGTAAGAGTTGCAGAGAAATACGGGAACATTTATGATCATTTTGGCATAGAGTTCGAATTTGAAAATGAGGTAAGAGGATTTAATTTTTGCCGTCATTGGCCTGATTCTTCAAATAGAAACACGGTTGAAATCGCCGGTACTAAAGGTAATGCTTACATTGGTAATCAAACCAAAATTACCGGTGAAAACAAATGGCGATATGAAGGCGAAAAAAATAATCCTTATCAGACACAACATAATGAACTTTTTGCCTCGATTCGACAAGGTAATCCTATAAATGACGGGGATATTATGAGCAATAGTACCATGATGGCAATTATGGGTAGAATGGCAGCATACAGCGGACAGACTTTAACCTGGGAAGAAGCGTTAAATTCTGATATAGTGTTAGGTCCTGAAAACTACAGTTGGGATTTGAAATATCCGGGCCCAGGAATACCTGTCCCTGGAGTCACAAAAGTTCTGTAAAAAATGAAGCTTACTAAAACAAGGCGGAAAAGAGAATTCATGATTAAATATAATTCTATGAAGATTTCGATGAAAATAGCGATAACACAATTATGTGTATTTACCTTATTAGTTGCAAGCAGTTTTTGTAATGCCCAGGATCAAAGTTTTGAATTTGAGTTTGGCAAAACAGATCGGATGGAGAATCTTATCTCAGCAGCTTCTGATGAAGGATCTCCTGTTAAATGGATAAATGTTAATACGTTGGACAACACGTGGTCTGTTCAGGAAGATGGTATTTTAGTTTGTTCGGGCCAACCTATTGGAGTAGTAAGATCCGAGAAGCAATATGAAAATTTTATACTTCATGTTGAATGGAAACATATGGAGCCGGGAGGAAACTCTGGGATTTTTGTATGGAGTGGTGCGAATCCTGGTAAAAATCGTCTTCCTGATGGTATTGAAGTACAAATGCTCGAACTCGATTGGGTAAATCTTAACAAGCGGGACGGAGTTTTGCCACCAGTGGCCTACGTTCATGGCGAACTCTTTGGAGTTGGAGGAGTAGAAACAGAACCTGATAATCCCAGGGGAACCAGAAGTAAATCGATTGAAAATCGAGCCAAAGGGAAAGGAAAATGGAATACCTATGACGTCATTTCTATAGACGGAGTGGTAAAACTTGCTGTTAATGGGAAATTTGTTAATGGACTTAGTCAGGCATCCCAGAAAAAAGGTTATATCTGCTTGGAATCTGAAGGCGCAGAAATCCACTTTCGAAATTTAACAATAACAGAGCTTCCTCCTGGAGTGACTTCAACTGAACAAGTGGCACCGGAACTTCATTAATATCTTAACAGTCTCATAGTCTGGAACTATTATAAGGAGGTATTATTTTTATTTAGTATTGGCTCCATGCCTATGGCTTAGCAATATCAGAAGAAAAAATAGTAGAGAAAAATCTCGTATAACTTATTTTTCGAGTTACGTTGCGACGTGATATTTCCTCACAATTCGTAACGGGTTAACAATTAAAATTTATTGGAATGAAAAAAAAAATTTCACTGGTTGTAATTATGTTGGGTGCCATAGTGTCGTCTTTATTTGCACAACCAGATAAAGAACCGTTAAATATTATTGCTTTCGGTGCACACCCTGATGACGCTGAATTAAAAGCAAGTGGCGTAGCTGCTATGTGGGCTAAACAAGGGCATAAAGTAAAATTTGTAGCCATGACCAATGGTGATGTTGGACATTTTAAAGAAGCAGGTGGACCTTTGGCAATTAGAAGATTAGCAGAAGTTCAGGAATGTGCCGAATCCCTAGGGATTGAAGTAGAAGTTTTGGACATTCATGATGGAGAGCTAATGCCTACATTAGAAAATCGAAGGACAGTAGCTAAGCTTATTCGTGAATGGGAATCAGATTTGGTCTTATTTCATCGCCCTTATGATTATCATCCAGATCACAGATATACCGGCGTCTTATTACAAGATGCTGCAGTTCTGGTGGCTGCACCTTTCTTTATGCCTCTAACTCCACCAACTAAACAGAATCCTATTTTTATGTATTATTCTGATAATTTTGAAAAACCCTATCCTTCGGACCCTACCATTGTAGTAGGTATTGATGAAGTTGCCGAAAATAAATGGAATTGCATAAGGTCTATGCCTTCACAATTTAAAGATGCAGATTCCTGGGGAGGAAGATATCTCCCTGATGTACCTCAGGACGCCCAGGAACGGCAGGAGTATATTCTGGGGGTTCATCAAAAAAGAGTTGCGGGTGTGGCCGATAAATACCGTCAACGTTTGATAGAATTGTACGGCTCTGAGAAGGGTGAAAATTATAAATATGCTGAAGCCTTTGAACTATGCCAGTACGGAAGACAGGTATCTGTGGAGGAATTGAAGGAAATTTTTCCTTCGTATGACTGATAGGTACTAAAAAAACAACTGGTAAATAATCTCAATTAAGAATCCGTCACAAATGGTTGTAATAAGTAAGATGGATGTAAAGTTTGAAAGACTATGCGGTATTTTTCATTAATAATTATATTAGTTGTAAGCAGCCATTTCATACCCACTTACAATGAAAATAACAATGGCACTGAATCCTCATGCTTTTTACCTTACTCGGAAGAAATTCCTGGCTCTGATGTTAAGATAGAAATGATTCCTGTACCTGGTGGTACATTTACAATGGGAAGTCCTAGAAATGAACCGGGAAGGGAAGATGATGAAGGCCCCCAACGCGAAGTAAAAGTAAACTCTTTTTGGATGGGTACTTATGAAATAACCTGGGAGCAGTATGATCTATTTCTAAATGATGAGTTTTCAAGTCAAAAAAATATTAATATCACCTTGAGTGATGGATCAGAGATAGAGATCGATGCTGTTTCAACCGCCACTCCTATGTATATAGATATGAGTTTTGGTATGGGAAGAGAAGGTTACCCGGCTATTAATATGACCCAGTATGCGGCTGTGATGTATGCGAAATGGCTTTTTGCCAAAACAGGTAATTTCTATAGGTTGCCCACAGAGGCAGAATGGGAATATGCCTGTCGTGCCGGTTCAAAGACTGCCTATAGTTTTGGCGAAAATTCCGGAGAACTCGATAAGTATGCATGGTATGGGGTTAATAGTGAACACGGCTACAAAAAAGTGGGGATAAAAATACCAAATGCTTTAGGCCTCTACGATATGCATGGTAATGTTGCGGAATGGACCTTGGATCAATATCATAAAGATTATCATGAGCAATTGAAAGGGGAACCTGCTGATAATCCTTTTTTTGAACCAACAACGCTTTATCCTCGTTCAATACGAGGAGGTTCCTGGATAGATGGTGGTGATGATCTTCGTTGTGCAAACCGGCAGGGCTCTTCTGATCAATGGAAAATGCGGGATCCTCAGATGCCAAAGAGTATTTGGTGGTTAACTGATGCGCCCTTTGTAGGTTTTAGGCTGGTCAGGCCAAAAGAAACTCCCTCCAGGAAGGAGATGGATAAATATTGGGTAGAGGTAATGGAAGATTTTTAGATATGAAAATCTGATAACTAAATATTAAATGCTTTAATAACGTTCAATTATGAAACATATACTTTTTTTATTTTCTTTTTCCCTTCTTACAGGATCCATTTTTTCTCAGGAAAGTGAAAGTTTATTCAATGGAGAAGATTTATCCGGCTGGACAAAGCACGGTACAGAATATTGGTATGTAGAAAATGGGGAGCTGGTTTGTGAAAGCGGCCCTGAAGAAAAATACGGGTATCTTTCTACCAATAAACCCTATGAAGATTTTATCCTCAATTTAGATTTTAAATTGGAGGCCAATGGCAATAGTGGTGTGTTCATACGTTCCCATGTTGGGGGTGAAGATAGAACAACCATACGGGGCTGGCAAGTTGAAGTTGCACCGCCTAATCTTCATACAGGCGGGATTTATGAATCCACCGTAGGTGGCAGGGGATGGATTATTAAACCTGAACCCGAAGATGAAAGCAATCTTAATCCTGACGGTTGGAACCATATGCGCATAGAGGCTAGGGGTGATGAGATCACGACATGGTTGAATGGAAAACAAATGGTTCAACTCGATGACGAAACAATTGGAGCGGGAAGAGGATCAATAGCCCTTCAAATTCATAGCGGGGGTGGAATTAAAGTTAGATGGAAAAATATACATATTCAGGAACTGAAATGAAAAATACAGGTCAAGGCACTAAAGACGGTAAAAACTTGTATTGCGCGAAATGCAGAAAACTATGCTCTCAATTTTCATTAAAATTAAAATTAGATTAAACAATGAAGAACTTGTGTATTGGGGGTTATAAACCCATAATCGCCCGTATAAAAAGAATTGTAGCGAAATGAATTGCATTCTTTTTTAATAATCCTAGTTATATTTTATCGTTCCAGAACGAAAAAATTATGAAAAACTCAGTCAGGTTACATTTATCAATATTAATGCTGTTTGAATATTTTATTTGGGGAGCCTGGTATGTAACGATGGGAACTTATCTTCTGACTTCTTTAAAAGTGGATGCAGTACAGGTAGGGGCTGCTTATGCTAATTTATCTATAGCTGCTATTTTTTCCCCTTTTTTTATAGGACTTATTGCCGACCGATTTTTTTCTGCACAAAAAGTTTTAGGTATTTTACATTTATTGGGGGGCTTTACTCTTTATTACATCAGTACTGTTGAGCAATTTCAGGATTTCTGGTGGTTGATTCTTCTGTACACCCTCTTATATATGCCAACTATGTCTTTGGCTAATTCTATATCTTTTTCGCAAATGACAGATCCAGGAAAAGAATTTCCCCGGATCAGGGTCTTAGGAACGTTAGGTTGGATTGCTGCTGGTCTTTTAATAGGATTCATGGATATTGAAGCCTCTTATATGACCTTTCGCATAGCTGCGGGTTGCTCTGTTATTTTAGGAGTGTTAAGTTTTTTTTTGCCCGATACCCCACCTAAAAAACAAACCGCCAGTTTTGCTTCAATTGTGGGATTGGATGCAATGGTTTTGTTCAAGGATCGGTCTTTTATTGTGTTTTTCATTAGCTCAATTGTCATTTGTATACCTCTGGCATTTTATTACAGCTTTGCTAATCCATTCCTGA
Organism: Salegentibacter profundi; assembly: GCF_054121475.1. Classification (NCBI taxonomy): domain Bacteria; kingdom Pseudomonadati; phylum Bacteroidota; class Flavobacteriia; order Flavobacteriales; family Flavobacteriaceae; genus Salegentibacter; species Salegentibacter profundi. The sequence continues at coordinate 106,380 of NZ_JBSYGG010000011.1, read as the reverse complement.
ATGATATAGGAATGGAGAATGCAGCAGGTAAAATGACTTTGGGACAAGCATCGGAATTTATATTTATGTTATTAATGCCTTTTGCCTTTAGCAAACTAGGAATAAAAAAAGTGATGTTAGCAGGAATGTTGGCCTGGGTAGTGCGATATTTATTTTTTGCTTTTGGGGATATTGGTTCAGGAACATGGATGCTCTATATGGGGGTCATTCTGCATGGAATATGCTATGATTTTTTCTTTGTGTCCGGGCAGATTTATATTGAAAAAAAGGCTCACAAATCCTTCAGAAACTCCGCCCAGGGTATGATTACATTTGCTACTTATGGAGTTGGTATGCTAATAGGATCATTTGTTTCTGGTTTTGTAACAGAAACTTTTGTTACCTCCATTGATGGTTCACTGAAGTATGTCTGGCAATCCATTTGGTTAGTCCCAGGAGCCATCGCTTTACTAGTGAGCTTTTTGTTTATGGCCTTTTTCAGAGAAAAACCATTACAGACTCGAAAAGATAAAGAATACCTCTTGCAGGAGCGAGATGATGATCTAAAAGGATCTCCAGAGAGTATTAAAAATCAAGTCGCAACATCGGTAAAACCAATAAAAGCTATTGAATGAATTATTTTTTAAATATAAAATTTAGATTTTATGACGAATAAATCAAATCTTTTACGTGTTCTTATAGTGGGGTGTGGGAACATGGGGTCATCCCATGCCCTGGCTTATCATTCCTTGGAAAATTTTGAAATTTGTGGGCTGGTTTCGACCGGAAAAAGCAAAGAAATTTTAAATGATAAGCTTGGTGGTTCATACCAGTTGTTCAGCAATTTTGCAGAGGCTATGGAAATTACAAAACCTGATGCTGTATGCATCTCCACATATCCTGATACACACGAGGCTTTTGCAGTAGAAGCATTTAAAAAAGGCTGTCATGTTTTTATAGAAAAACCTTTGGCCGATACTGTAGATGGTGCACAACGGGTGGAAGAAGCGGCACGAAAAGCCGGAAAGAAATTGGTGGTAGGGTATATTCTTCGGCACCATCCTTCCTGGGAGCGCTTTGTAGAATTTAGTCGGGACCTAGGTAAGCCACTTGTAATGCGCATGAATCTTAATCAACAAAGCAAAGGGGATAAATGGAAGGTTCATCGAAATCTAATGAAAAGTTTAAGTCCAATTGTGGATTGTGGAGTGCACTACATTGATGTGATGTGCCAGATGACTGGTGCGAAACCTGTTCAGGTAAGTGCAATAGGGGCAAGGTTAACTGAGGAGATACCAGAAGGAAACTACAATTACGGCCAGTTACAGATACGTTTTGATGATGGCTCAGTAGGATGGTATGAAGCCGGATGGGGACCCATGATAAGTGAAACTGCCTTTTTTGTAAAAGATGTATTTGGCCCAAAAGGTTCGATTTCTATTGTTGCAAAAGAAGCAGGAGGAACAGGGAAGTCCGATTCTATAGAGGCACATACAAAAACTGAATCCCTAAGGTTTCATCACGCAGAGCTGGACGCGAATGGGCAGTTTTTAAAAGAAGACACCTGGTTAAATCTGGAAGATGAACCGGATCATCAGGAGCTTTGTACCAGGGAACAACGTTATTTTTTTAAAGCAATAAAGGAAGACATAGATTTATCTGCTCACGCAGAGGATGCGATCAACAGCCTGCGCATTGCTTTTGCCTGCGATGAATCTGTTCGTACGGGAAAAACAGTAGTTTTAAAATAAAATTACTGATCATAATCCAGTTGAGGAAGAAATTTTATGATTACTGAAAAAAAGTATTATTAATTCTATTTCAAAAATAATGATATCAGAAAGTAAAAATTCAAGACGAGTTTTCATCAAAAAAACTGCGGCTACAGCAGCAGCTTTTACCATCATTCCCCGGTTTGTGCTTGGGGGCAAAGGCTTTATAGCTCCCAGTGATCAACTTACAAAGGCTGTGATTGGCGTTGGGGGAATGGGTGTTAATCATTTCAAATATGCAGATACAAGGGTGGTTGCGCTTTGTGATGTAGATAAAACACATCTGAGCAAAGCTGCGGAAATGGTAGGCAATGGTGTAAAAACTTATTCTGATTACCGGGAGGTGATACAGCTACCGGAAGTAGATATTGTTCATATTGCCACACCGCCTCATTGGCATGGAATCATGGCAGCAGATGCCGCCAGGGCAGGCAAAGATATATGGTGTGAAAAACCTATGACGCGTACAATAGGAGAGGGCAAACGAGTGGTGGAGGCTGTGCAACAGCATGGAAGGATTTTTCGCCTGAATACATGGTTCCGCTTTGAAGATAATTTCTATGGGATGGGGACACCAGTAAAACCCATTAAAAAACTTGTTGAAAGCAATTTGCTGGGATGGCCTCTTAAGGTTACAGTGGGTCGCGGCACTGGGTTTGACTGGAAATTTTACTGGACAGGGAAAACCAATCTGGACCCGATGCCTGTGCCCCCGGAACTTGACTATGAAATGTGGCTTGGACCTGCGCCATATAAACCTTATAATCAACACAGGGTTCATCAAACTTTCCGGGGGTATTGGGATTATGATGGTGGTGGTCTTGGTGATATGGGGCAGCATTATCTGGATCCTGTTCAATATTTTTTAGGGAAAGATAATACAAGTCCTGTTTCAGTAGAGATAGATGCGCCACAGCAACATTTGGATGCGGTAGGAACCTGGCGCAGAATAGTGTTTACTTATGCTGATGGGTGCCAAATAATTCTTGATGGTGAAGGTACAGAGGAGAATATTCCTTATATCGAAGGCCCTAAAGGAAAACTTTATCCAGGTTTTCGTTCAGACATTCCAAATCTTGAGAAAAAACTCGCAGCCTTCCCTGATCCACAACCACAGGTAACAGATTTCGTTGAAGCTATAAAAGAGCGTAAGAAATTTGCTCTTAATGAAGAAAATGGTCACAGATCCTGTACCCTTGTTAACATTGGCAAAGCTGCCCTTCATTTGGGGCGGTCATTGAAATTTGATCCGGTAAAAGAGGAGTTTGTTGATGATGAAGCTGCTAACAGGTTAATTAATCAACCCATGCGCTCCGATTGGTCTATGGTTCTGTAAACCGTTTATTATAATTGAGAAAAACTGAAAAATTATATATAAAAATATTTAATCGTGCGAAATAATTTAAAAAAGATACTACTATTGCTAATTACCCTGGTCTTGTTAAGTCCGGCGGGAATGGCTCAACGAGCGGGTGATAACCGTACCCATTCCACCAAAATTGCTGATGTTTTGGCGCAATTACCCGCAGAAGATACTGAAAAGTTAAATGCCAGCATGAATGATATAGCCGAATTGGGTAGAGAAGGGTTGATTGAAATGACAAAGCTGCTTTCAGCCCCAGGAGAGGGAGATAATACTCAACTGGAGTATGCACTGGGTGGTTTTTCTTTATTTGCAATGCAGGAAGGCAAGGAAGAGTTAAGAAAAATGAGCGTAGATGCTTATTGTCAGGCATTGCAGATTGCCGGTAATGAAGGAAATAAGGATTTTATTATCAGACAGCTTCAGGTGGTTGGCAAAGATGACGCGGTTTCATGTTTACAGTCTTATCTTAATAGTGATAAATATTGTGCAGCAGCGGCAAGTGCTTTAATTCACATTTATTCTTCGAATGCCGACAAGGCTTTATTACAGGCTTTGCAGAATAGTCAAGGTTCCTGTCGTCTCACACTCGTCCAGGCGCTGGGAGATACCAAGAATAAAGAGGCCGTAGCGGTAATAACTCCTTATGCGAAAAATGTGGAAGGCAAGCTTAGGAAACTGGCACTATATGCTTTGGCAAATATAGCAGATCCTGTTTCAGAAAGAATTTTGGCAGAGGCGGCCTTAGAAGATGATTTTATTTTTGATAACGATAATGCCACGGCAGCTTATTTACTTTATGCTCAGCGTCTTCAGGAAGATGGAAGGCAAAAGCAGGCGGAAAAGATATCCAAGTCGCTCCTTCGAAAAACAAGAAGAGATAATCAGCAGGTACAAACTCGTACTGCAGCATTGAAATTACTCACGAGAAGAAATGGAGAAAAAAGCATCAAGCGACTTATAAATGCTGCAGGAGATGCTAATCCGGAATATCGGGCTGCAGCGCTAAAATTTGCAGGGGCTCATATCAATCCTTCCACAATAACAAAATGGGTGAGAAAAGCCGGTAGATCTAAACCTGAAATTGAGGCTGAGATCATCACCATGTTAGGGATGAATAACGCAGAAGGAGCAATGCCTTTCATTATTAAAAATCTCAAAAGCAAGAACATTGAAGTGAGAAAGGCTGCTATTGGAGCAGTAGGGAGAATGGGAGGTGAGCGGCAATTACCTCATCTGCTTGAGGTTCTAAAAAATAGCAATAAAGCTGAGGTGAATTCTATTAGGGAGGCTTTGTTGATCATGGATTCCCAGGGACTTCATGATCAGATTGCCGATGCCTTACCGGAAATGTCTCCGGATGCCCAGACAGCATTAATTTCTGTTTTAGGTAACCGTGCAAGCAGTAATAGAGTAAATGATGTATTTGCCTATGTCAATAGCAACAATGAAGAAATTCGTATGGCTGCCTTAATTGCGCTGGAGCGAATGGTAACCGAAAATGACCTGTCTCTTTTATTTTCATTTTTAAATGAAACATCCCATCCCGAAGAGGTGAGAGCGGTACAGGAGGCTATTACTGCGGCAATGAGTAATAATGAAAATCAAACCCAAAAGGCTTCACTTGTGTTACAGGAAATGAAGAAAGCACCGGCAGATAAGCAGGTACATTATTTTAGTTTGCTGGCTAATATTGGAGGAGAGCAAGCTCTAAATACGGTTTCTTCTGCCTTTAATACGGGAAATGCAACCACAAAGGAAGCGGCTGTCACCGCACTATCAGCATGGACTGATGCCGGTGCAGCTAATGAATTGTACCGAATTGGTAAAGATGCATCCAGGAGTGAATTTCGGGAACAGGCACTGGAGGGATATGTCCGCACTATACGGCAATCAGATGAGCCTGACCAGCAGAAGTTATTGATGTTTCGTAAGGCAATGGATATCGCTGAGAAAACTGAACATAAAAAACTGATTTTAAGGGAAGTTGGACGAAATAGCATTTATACGGCTTTAACCTTTGCTGGGGATTATTTAAATGTCCCAGCCCTGCAGCAAGAGGCGGCAAATGCTGTGATGAGAATAACTTTATCTCAGGAGTTTCACGGCGAAAAAGTACGGGAGTTGCTGAATAAAACTATCCAGGTGCTGGAAGGTCCGGACAGTGAGTACGAGAAAGAAAATATGCGAAAATTAATTTCCGAAATGCCAGAGGGAGAAGGTTTTGTTCAGCTGTTCAATGGTGAGGATCTTAAGGGCTGGAAAGGCCTGGTCGCCGATCCACTCGAGCGGGCAAAGATGAATGAGAGAACGTTAAGCCAACGACAGGAACGAGCAAATGAAGAGATGCGTAACGGCTGGAAGGTGGAAAATGGTGAATTAACTTTTACTGGAAAAGGAAACAACATTGCAACTGAAAAAAAATACGGAGATTTTGAGATGTTGGTGGACTGGAAAATTTATGATGAAGGACATCAGAATGGAGATGCCGGTATTTACCTAAGGGGAACACCACAAGTACAAATCTGGGATATTTCCCGTGTAAAGGATGGAGCTCAGGTAGGTTCAGGTGGATTATATAATAATGAAGTGAATCCTAGTGATCCTCTTTTAGTGGCAGATAATCCTCTTGGAGAATGGAATACCTTTCGTATCCTAATGAAAGGGGATCGTGTAACTGTTTACCTTAATGGTGAACTGGTAACAGATAATGTGATTCTGGAAAACTTCTGGGATAGGAGCCTTAAAATCTTTCCGGAAGAGCAAATCGAGTTGCAGGCACATGGCTCACGCATAGGTTACAGAGATATCTACATTCGTGAAATCCCCCGTCAGGAACCTTTTAAATTAAGTGCTGAGGAGGAGGAAGAAGGTTTTGACGTACTTTTTAATGGAACCAATATGTACAAATGGACAGGTAACACCAAAGATTATGTTATTGAGGATGGGGTATTAGTAGTTCGGGAACCAGAATTTGGAAGTGGAGGTAATTTATTTACCAAGGAAGAGTATAGTGATTTTATACTGCGATTTGAATTTAAATTGACACCGGGCGCTAATAATGGTTTAGGTGTTCGGGCGCCACTGGAAGGTGACGTGGCCTATGAAGGGATGGAAATTCAAATTTTAGATAACGATGCCGATATTTATAAAAATTTGGAGGAATATCAGTTCCATGGTTCAGTATATGGAGTTTTACGGGCCGAACGAGGTTATTTAAAACCTGTAGGAGAGTGGAATTATCAGGAGGTAATTGTTAACGGTACCAAAATCAAAGTGATATTAAATGGAACTACCATTCTTGATGGAGATATATCTGATGCCCGCAAAAATAGAACTTTGGATGGTAAAGATCATCCCGGACTAAAACGTGATAAAGGCCACATTGGATTTTTGGGACATGGATCAACAGTTTGGTTTAGAAATATACGAGTTAAGGATCTATAGTTGATTTTTTAAATTTTAAATTGCTCCGAAAAGTAGTGGATTTAGAATTAGGAAACAACGGTTTTGATTAATTCAAAATTTATGAATAACTCAAAATATTAATAAATTCAATAATAAAATATGAAAAAAATATTCTTGCTGGCCATCTTCTTTAATTTCATTATCACTTCGCCTGGTTTTTCGTTTTCAGAAAAACAAACTTCCATTAAAGACCTTTTTACCCAAGATCTTAAAGATAATCCTCGCGCTAAAAAGCTTCCTCGTATTGCTATTGCCGGAATGGGAACAGAATCAAGTACCTTCTCTCCGGCCCTTGCCCGTGAGGATGCTTTTCGTAAAAGGCAGGGGGAGGAGGTTTTCTCCTCCTACCCGTTTATGTCTAGGGATTCGCTCAGCAGGAACCGGGCAAACTGGTTTCCGGCAATGGTAGCTAGTGCATCACCTGGGGGCGCTGTTACCAGGGAGGCATATGAATCCCTTGTTGAGCAAAACCTTACTTTAATTAAAAAAAACTTGCCCTATGATGGTCTTTATTTTGATCTTCATGGTGCCATGAGCGTAGTGGGGCTGGATGATCCTGAGGGTGATTTCATTGCCAGGATTCGTGAAGTAGTTGGTAAGGAAACCATAATTTCCACTTCTATGGATTTACATGGCAATGTTTCATGGCATCTTGCACAAAAGAGTGATTTGATCACTTGTTTTCGGATGGCACCTCATGAAGATAGGTATGAAACAAAAAAACGGGCAATAGACAACCTGTTGTCCAGAATTGAAAGCGGGAAAGGAAAACCTGCCTACAAAGCCTGGATTCCCGTACCAATTTTGCTGCCGGGAGAAAAAACCAGCACCAGGGTTGAACCCGCGAAAAGCTTGTACACGAAATTGCCATGGGCTACTGCACAAGAGGGGGTTATTGATGCTGCAATATGGATTGGCTATGCCTGGGCAGACGAACCACGCAATCATGCAGTGGTGATGGTTACGGGAGATGATAAAGAAAAAGTCACGAGCACAGCCGAACAATTGGCCAAAAGCTTCTGGGATGCAAGGTCAAAATTTGATTTTGTCGCCCCTGTAAATTCTTTACACGGTAGTCTGGATGAGGCGCTGGCAAGTGACAAAGCCCCTTTTTTTATAAGCGATATGGGGGATAATCCTACGGCCGGGGGAGCTGGTGACGTTACCTGGACATTAAAGGAAATACTGGCCCGTCCTGAGTTTAAAACTGAAAATGGCCCTTCCCTGATTTATGCATCTATACCGGGGCCGGAGTTGGCAAAAAAAGCCATTGCAGCTGGTGTTGGAGGAAAGGTTGATGGAAATGTAGGAGCAATAGTTGATTCGCGTTTTGCCCCACCTGTGAGATTAGTGGGGACAGTTGAATCAATTGATGAAGGAGCAGTAGTAGTGAAGGTAGGTAGCGTACTGATCATTGTAACTAAAAATCGCAATCGCAATACCAATTTTAGCAGATTGGGTCTCGATCCTTTGGCATCAGATATCATCGTTGTGAAAATGGGCTATTTAGTTCCGGAGCTTTATAATATGCAATCAGGTTGGATAATGGCACTTACTCCTGGTGGTGTAGATCAGGATCTGGAAAGTCTCGAGTATAACAGAATCAACAGGCCAATGTTTCCTTTAGATAAAAACATGAAGGATCCTGATCTTAAAGCTAAACTAATACCTTCATCTCATGAATATATACCAGAAAGTGCTGATTTTTAGTTTTAAGTAATGAAGATCTGGTAGAAGGATAGCTACAAATATGATGCATTATAAATGAATAATTTTATAAAAGAAGCCTGTGTTGAAAATATAAATCAGGCGCTGAAAGCGGAGAAAAACGGAGCGAATAGAATAGAACTATGTGGACATCTCAATGTAGGTGGCATGACACCTTCTAATGAACTTATTGTTGCAGCGAAACAGCAGCTAAAAATTCCTATCAGGATAATGATCCGGCCACGCGGTGGTAATTTTGTTTATTCCAAAGAAGAATTTGAAACTATGGTCACTTCTATTGAATTTTGTAAAAAAATCGGGGTAGAAGGTGTTGTTTTTGGAATATTGGACACTGCGAATTTTTTGAACTTAAAAGAGATTTCGACAATGGCTAAGATTGCCAGTCCTTTAAAAGTTGTGATCCATAAAGCTATAGATGAAACCCCAAAACCTATAGAAGAAGTTAAGAAATTATCCGAAATTGAGGGAATTACTACAGTATTAACTTCGGGCGGAGAGAAAACAGCTTTTGAAGGAAAAGAAGTATTAAGAGAGATGATCAGCATTTGCCAAGATCAAATGGAACTACTGCCAGCGGGGAAAATTACTAATAAGAATATCCAGGAATTACACAATTTTCTTGGGGCGAAGGCATATCACGGAAAACGTATTGTAGGTAATCTAACCTAATGCTCATTTTTACTAATGCAATGGTAAAGGAATTTCTTTTTTAATTAATCAATCTCATATGAAAATAACACTCATTTCTCTTTTTTTTCTCCTGTTTAAGGATTTTAATATGACTACCCAAACCAAGGAGGAAACTAAATTGAATATCATTGTTATTGGCGATCATCCCGATGATGCTGATAATAAAACATGTGGTTTAACCGCTCTTCTTGCAGAAATGGGACATCGCGTAAAATTAGTGTCGGTTACAAATAGAAACGCAGGTCATTTTGATTTAGGTGATGCAGCTCTGGCTGAAGTAAGAAGGAATGAAGCCGAGGAGGATCGCAGGCAACTTAAAATAGCAGTTTATACCGTACTGGATAATCAGGATGGGAAATTATCGCCTTCAATAGATGCGCAGAATCAAATCATAGGAGAGATTCGAAATTGGAAGGCTGATATAGTATTGAACCACAGGCCTGGCAATTATCATCCCAATCAAAGGTATACAGGTGTTTTAGTGCAAGATGCAGTCTATGTAGTAATAGTACCCAATACTATTCCGGATAACATTTACAGAAATTTTTGACAAAAAGATAAATGATTTGGATGCACATAAAGGTCAAATGTATGAATGGTTACCGTGAACCACTAATACTTTACTATTGATTCCTGAAATTGAAGATTAAAAAAACGAATAGCTCAGCAAAAACAAGTCCGGAGGTATTACTGCTGATGAAAGGGAATCCAAAAAAATGGTAAGGAAAAGAGAAAGCGGAAGCAGTGGATTATGCGAATCTTTTAAGACCTGTGAATATGGGAGGCAACCTTCTAAAGAAGAAATCCTGAATTTCAATTTTTGAATACTACAGTTTTTAAATATCTAGGAGTAAAAAAAAACCTCTTTAAGAGTTAAAATGAATTATCTGAAATTATCTACAGCACAATTTGAACATCCTAGTGGGGATAAGAATTACAATCTTTCACTCATAGAGATGTTGTCAAAAATGGCGGCAAAAGATGGTTCTAAAGTTATTTTTTTCCTTGAATGTTCAATAACCGGATACATATTCGCCCGTCATCTTTATCGGTTTGAAATGTTGCATTTGGCTGAGGAAATCCCTGATGGGGATAGTATAATTCGATTAACAGAAATTGCAGAAAAATATAATATCGTTATACTGGCGGGTCTTTTTGAAAAGGATAAAAAGGATAATTTATTTAATACGTATGTGTGTATAGACCAAAATGGTATAGTAGCAAAATACAGAAAAATTCACCCCTTCATCAATCCATTTATTTCACCAGGAAACAAATACTGTGTTATTTTGATTTGTTATGATAATAATATTGTGGAAAATGTTCGGGCGACAAAACTTCTTGGAGCAGAAATAATTTTTATGCCACATGTAACCCTATGTACCCCCTATACCCGTCCCGGTGCTGGGTTTGTAGATCCTTCATTATGGAAAAACAGAAAAATAGATCCTATATCGCTTCATCTTGAATTCGATAGGTTGAAAGGCAGGGCCTGGCTAATAAAATGGTTGCTAGCCAGGGCGGACGATAATTCGGTGTTCGTCATTTTTTCAAACCCTATCGGAATGGATGATGATCAGTTGAAAAACGGCTGCTCTATGATCCTTGATCCTTTTAGGGATATTTTGGCTGAATGCCGAACTTTGGGAGATGATTTAGTATCTGCGGTACTTTCCTCGGATAAAATAGAAAAAGCAGGTGGCCATAGATATACCCAAGCCAGGAGACCTTCCTTATACAGGCATATATTAGGAAAAAAACATAATCCGGAATACCATGTGGCATGATTAGGTGAAAAGAGCCAAGGGTAAAATAGTTCTCCGGTTTACTCTTCTCAACGTTTTCAGTTTTGATTACAATTTAATTATTATAGAGCTAAATTTTTAAAAATGAAATATTGTAGAAATGTGGGATTGGAATGTTCAGCAGCCGTTATAAAGCCTTCGGTTTTTATAACTGAAATTAAATCTCTGAAATTCGTGAAAATGACCGCCATAATTTTTTAACAGAATAAAAACTCAAATTTATGAGTAATAATATTATAGGAATTGATATTGGGGCAACAAAAACCCAAATTGGAGTTGTACAAGGGGATAAAGTTGTTAAAGAAATATCATTTCCTACCTCTTCAAAAGCGGAAAAAGAACATATTATGGCAGAATTGATCAGTGGGATTGAAAGTATATCTCAATCTGATTTTTTGGGAATTGGAATTGGGGTGCCGGGATTGATTAATGAAGAAAAAGGGATTGTTTATGATCTTTCCAATATTCCCTCCTGGAAAGAAGTTTTTTTAAAAAAGTGTCTTGAAGATCATTTTAATAGACCCGTAAAAATTTCTAACGATGCAAATATGTTTGCTTTAGGTGAAAAAGCTTATGGAAAAGGAAAAGTCTATGAAAATATGATAGGAATTACTCTTGGGAGTGGCTTTGGAACTGGAATAATCATAAATAATAAGCTTTACTCCGGCACCTTGTCTGGTGCAGGTGAACTTTCGGAAATTCCATATTTAGATAAAACCATAGAGGAATACTGCAGTGGAAAATTTTTTTATTCTAATTACGGTGTGGAGGGAAGTAAAATTTACCTGAAAGCTAAAGAAGGGGAAACAGAAGCTTTAGAAATTTTTAATCAATACGGGAAGCATTTAGGAAATGCTGTAAAATTAATTATATCGGTACTATCTCCTGAGGCTATTTTTTTTGGAGGTTCTATTAGTAAATCCTTTTTATTTTTTGAACGATCTCTACGAGAGAGAATAGAAACCTTTCCATTAAAGAAGATTACTAAACAATTGGTTGTAGCACCTTCATATGTTTCTAACGTTTCAATTTTAGGTGCGGCGGCTCTTATCAGAGGAGAAGTAAAATAGAAAATATAGAACAATTTTAATAATAATGAATTTTCAGAAGTAATCTTTTGATAAAAATCAATATTGAAGGTTTACCTACAGTAATGGAACCAAAAGATATCCATCGCTCTAATTAATGAAAGTTTTATTTATCATTTTTGATTTTGATACCTGGTTTTATCTGTTAGGGATACCATATCTTGAAGCCTTAGGGGCTCATGTAGGAACAGCGGGGGAAGGTTAGAGCGGTTAACTTCAAATCAGTATTATTTTTTAAACCTAAATCCAATTAAATATACTTTATATGAAAACAATTGTTTACCTGTTCTTAATCTTCTTATCCCTCCTTTCCTGTAAAAATGGGGAAACAGCTAACACCTATAGCCTGTTTAATGGACATGACTTATCAGGCTGGCATGTGGATGTGCCTGATATGGATGATAATCCGCAGGAAATTAATCCTTTTATTGTGCGTGAAGGTTTGCTTGTAAGCTTAGGTGATCCAAGGGGGCATCTTCTTACCGACAGTATTTTCCAAAATTATAAACTGGACGTGGATTACAGATTTGCAGGAGAACCCGGTAATTGCGGTATACTCGTACATGCGTCTACTCCCCGGGCATTATATGATATGTTCCCACAATCTCTTGAAGTGCAGATGATGCATGAAAATGCGGGGGATTTTTGGTGTATAGGGGAAGATATTGAGGTGCCAGATATGGAATTACGGCGGGGGACAAAGGAAAATTGGGGTGTGACGGAAGGTAAAGAACGCCGGATAAGAAATTTAACCTATAATTCTGAAAATCCCGTTGGAGATTGGAACAATATGGTCATTGAATGTCTTAATGATTCAGTAAAAGTTTGGATAAACGATGATCTGGTGAACGAAGGTTTTAATATGACTTCTAAAAAGGGCCGAATAGCAATACAAGCAGAAGGATCAGAAGTGGAGTTTAGAAAGCTTGAGTTGACTGAATTATAACAACGAGCCTATATCCATCAGGTTTTCCCTTGCGTGGTTAACGAATAAGTATCATGGGCATTTGTAACAAAATTGCAGGTGCCTTAGTTCCTGTCGTTTTTGAAGCTATTTTATTATGGCAGTGATTCTAAGTGGCCTGTCTGTTTTGATTTTTTATGCTAGCCTTCCCGAAATCGAGACCGATGGTGAAAACGAAGAAGTTGCTGCGGCAAAAAAAACAAAACAGGCGTTATGCAATTTCCTAATTTATTATTAGGGAGTTCTCCACCGATTTCAAACAACAGATTGTTTCGGATTTTGAAAGTTGAGAATTTAGTGTCATCCAACTTTCTAAACTTCATGGAATATCTAATTACGTAATTTACCGATGGATTTATAAATTTTCTGCCTTTAACGAGAAAAGTTTTAGAATTGTAGAAATGAAAGATAGTAGCATCTAGTGGTAATTTAAGAAGCGAAAGCTTTAGTGAAATGCATGAAAGAGCCTTATGGGTTTTACGCGAAGACCTTACCTGATTTATAAGTTGATTTTTTTAAAAATAAATTTTTCAAATAATTTAAAATACTTGTATTTTTATACAAAAGAAGTCAGTAAAAAACACCTAAGTTCAGAATTAAGGACACCTAAAAGGTTACCTTGAGGATATAATTCGTTGTAACCTTTGCCCGTTTTAAGATATGGTGGTTAGGTTTGAATCCTGCCGGGGTCACAAAATAAAATTCTAATAATCTTATTTACAGATTGTTAGGATTTTTTTCTTTTAAATGTGACACTTTTGGTGTCGTTTTATTGCGATTTACCTCTTATTAGAATAGCTTCATGAATTTTCTAAGCTTTTCTAGATAGTACTTCATCTAAAAAGCTTGTAAGACCCTAAATAGTATAAATAAACAAAATTCCTTATCTCCATTATACTGAGATATACCCCGTAAAAAGTACCCCTAAACAACAGTTTTTTCTAAAAATTATTCTAAAATTTTTTCGCAACATCGATTAAAAATATAATTGAAAAATTTGAACCCCTTATTTAAGTAAGGTTACATGTAGTATCTATTTTGACTTAATTTTCAATAAATTTTTTGAAGGTTAAACCTCTCACATAATAAGTCTCCTGATTGTATTAAACCTGTATGTCATAATTGGTTTATTACAAAGAGTAAATGAGATATAGCCTATGATATTATACTTATTAGGATACTTCTTAACTGCATTCTTCTTTAAAAAAAGGTTCCCATCTTTTTTTAGTATGAAGAATGTTGATCCAAAAAAAACGGAAAAATTTATAGGATTTGGATTAATCGGTATTTCAATTGTGTCTTTTCTTCTTATTGGGAGCCTTGTTCGATCATTGAAAGGTGATTAAATTTCCTTCAAAACCTAAACCACCGTTTACCCCAGCGGTATAGAAAAGTGGCTTTCTTGAGAGAAAATTTCCTACATTTAGTATGTATTAGAAAAACCCAATAACCCTAAAGTGTATCCTTCCCTACAGGCCCCTTTTTTAACCCGGGAATGTAGTGCAAAATAAGGGCAATCTCATGTTAAAAATGACTATTAGAAATTGGACGAGGCTTATTAATTGTGTTGGTGCAATAGCAGCTGCTTTATTATTCTTTTATCCTGTATATTATAAAACCACAGTTATATTAAATGTTTTAATAGTAATAATCGCTATTCTTTTCGCTTTCCTTCATAAAGGAAAAGTTGGGATTGATTCCCGAAAATGTAAAAACACTCCTATTCCTAAAATTGACCCTGCTATTTTACTGCCATCATTTGCTTTGATTCTTAGGGCGTTATTCGACATTAAAATAATAGGTTTCAAAAATATATTCTTCTTTGCTCTAATAATCAGTATCCCATTGATTTATTTATTATTTAATGGAACAAAAGAGTATCTGTCAGGCAAAAAAATATTTACTGGAATTTTTTGGGCTATTTTATTCACTTCAACCTTTGGATGTGGAACTACAATTTTGGCCAATGCACTTCTGGACAAATCCGAGCCTGAAATTTATAAATCAAAAATTATCAAGAAAGAAGTTGAGAAGGGTAAAACAAATGCATACCGAATTGACCTTGAACCATGGGGCCTGATTAGAGAAAATGATTTTATAAGAATTTCAAAAACTGAATTTGAAAAACTAAATATCAATGATTCGATTGATTTAGAATTAAGAAAGGGATTTTTAAATACACCATGGATAAAACTACCCTAACCAGGCATAGCATCGATTTACGGGCATACTCTCGCAGGCCATTAAAATATGACTTTCTGACAACCTTTAAAATCAGCATTAGCCGAAAAAAATGCGTTTTCCAAGCCACATAAGAGCCAAGGTATTGACCCTGGGAAATGCGTGGTCAGGTATAATTAAAGAAATGAACAAAAGTGAACCCCTTCAGAGGTGTCGAGAAGTTGCTACATCCTGTCAAAAGGCAGCTTGGGGCGAAACTCCTTTTGTCTACTCGAATAGGGACGCATGCCAAAAAACTTTAAAATGATAAAACTCGTACAAATTGTCTTACTGGTACTCCCCATTTATGTTTCCTTCGCCTGCACTTGTCCTCCCGGACGACTTTCAGACCTTCAAAAAGAAGAAATTCAAAATTCGGACTTTATATTTATCGGGGAGGTACTGGAAATCAACTTTCCAAGGAACACCTATAAAATAAAGGTGCTTGAATCTTTAAACCATCGTGAAAATAAAGGTATTATTTATACCGGTAAAAACTGGGAATCTTGTGGTCCATTAGTCGAATCTAAAGGCAAATGGTTAATCTAAGGAAAAAAGGAAGAAGGGCTTTTACGAGTAAATTTTTGTGGAATAAGTAGAAGTTTTAAAAATCCTGAGGAAGTATTCAGTTCAGTGCTTCCTCCTTTACCGGAGAAAAATGAAAGTAAAAAAGAATACAACTTAAGGAGGGAAAAGTGGAAGGTTGTTAATAAGGAAAAATCAAAAAAAGATTTTATGAATGAAATAACCTCACTTAGAGAAAGAACAAATTAAAGTCTGATTCACAATAATATGGATCTTCCAGGTAAAACAATTTTCCCATGAAAAAACTTATAGTTACAATTTTAATAGTGTTTTCACTTCAGATAGTTTTAGGGCAAAATGGTTTACAAGGCGGTAAATATTTCATGTTATTGAACAGCAGAGAAACTGTTTCCATCAACACTTTTGAGAATAATAAAATAAAAGACCATAAAATCTTTCCTATTAATGAAAAATCCATTTATGCAACTGACCAAAACAAAAGGGTTGCCATTCTTGATACAGCTGCCAATAATGTATCTCTCTATAATATTCAAACCTCAAATGAAATTAAACTTAAAATTCCATTTGATATAAAACCAAAAACTATTTTATTGAACGATGATAATCTCTTTATTGGCGGGGAAATGGGTAAAGAGATGCTGGTCCAGTATCACCTGCAAAGAGAAAAATGGTATGAACTTGAAATTCCATTAGATGTCTTATTTATTGGTAAAGCAATTGATGACTTAGTTGTGAATGACAGTTTACTGATTGCGATTGATAATATCGTAATGCCTAAGTATGTGGTGTATTACCATTTAAATTCAAAAGAGGAACTTAAATTATCACATTATAAGGAGCTTAAATCAAATGGTGCCTACGAAAATATTTATCAAGCTAGGATCACCAATAAATACTTTGGGCTCTTATCCAGTACCTTTAGCGGTTATGTAGGCGCATCAAACCATATAACAATTTACGATAGTATGAACCTGGAAAGTAGCTTTGCTATTTCTTCCAATGAACAAGAAAAATATTCCCACACATTTACTGATTTCGTAATTGTGAAGGATCAAATTATAATTGCGAGTAAAGAGAAAGGTCTTGGAATATTTAAAATTAAAAGCTCCTACTTTAAAAAAACTGACAGAGACAACGATAGAGTTTTTAATTTTAGAATTAGATCTTCAAAAATTAGATTTTCTGATTATGATAATGAGAAGATTAGGAAGATTACGACCATACCCAATACAGAGAATATAGTTTTAACCCTGGAAAATGAAATAGGAATAATACGACAGGAAATTAAAAGGATGTAGAAAAGCCCTCATTCAAGCTTAAGAAACTGAGGCTGTTGATTCTGCTCTTGTTCTTATTTTAAGATGGATCTGTAATCTGATTTGGGATAAAAGTTAAAACATAAAAATTTCTTTTTAACAACCCTTGCAGAGAAAAAATTAAATCATTGAACGCTGAAATAATACGTTTCGTCTATAAATTGCTAATTTTTAGATATTTTATTAAAATAAATCTATCTTGAAGCTTAATATTTAAAGAATAAGCAGAAAAATTTTGATTTTATCAATTAATATGAAAATAATGGCCTGTTTTCAACCTTCCTCGCGCATTCAAATATATTATGCAACAACTCACTCAAAAAAGATTTATAGAAATGAAAAGCATAAAATCGGTTACTATGGTTAAGTCTATCACTTTGTTAATTTTTTTCCTGTTTATTGCCACCACATTGGTAGCCCAGGAGAAGGTGAATTTAAAGGTTAGCCCGGATAATATAAAAATACCAGTTGGAAAAGAAGTGGCACTTCACGTTGAAGCCTTCAATGATTCTGGGAATGAGTTGAGTGATACTCGAACATTTTTCTTTGCGGTTCACCGGAAAGGGGTAGAAGAGAACATGATCATTCCAAACGGTATCCTTGTAGATTCAGTTGGAATAATTACAGCACGGAGACCAGGAACTTATGACATTTTCATAAACCGTATGCCAGAGAAAGGCCAGTCATTTGCCAATAAAAAGATCCAAGTAGTTGTAACGAACCAACCTATTGCTGAAATAAATCTAGAAGAGCATTCCAAGATTTATGAAAAGGAGGTTTATGATATAAACCCACAAGCACTGGATAAAGGAGGGTTCGTTATCAAGGATGCGGCTATTGAATTTCATTCTTCTAATCCTGAGGTGTTTTATATAGATAATCTTTTTCAAGGGCATGCACTAAAAAGTGGAAAAGCTATTGTCACAGCCTCTGTAGGTGATATAAAAACGGAAAAGGTAATTGAAGTACTGCCTAATCCTGTAGCTCGGCTTGAGATCAACGTACCAAATCAAAAAGCCAGAACGGGAGACGTTTTAAATTTTGAGGGAGTTGCTTATGATAAGGCTGGGGGTGCATTAACCGGAGTCCCACTGAGGTATGCTGTTTTTGGACAACCGGCTGAATCAGGTGCCGGTGCATCTGCACAGGTGGATAGGGAAGGACGTTTTGTAGCTGAGAAACCCGGACGTTATTCTGTGATGGTTTCTTCCGGAAATCAAGTTAAATCTGCTACAGTGGAAATTACAGAGCGGGATATTGAAAAGAAAATCATTAAGAAAGGACAAGGACGTGTGAGTGCAAAACAAACATCCGATCTTTGGGTGTGGGAAGGTGTTGATGGAGAAGATTACGCTGTGACAGGAACCTGGGGTGCAGATGGAAAAGCCTATTTCTGGAATGTTACAGACCCTTCAGTTATTACTTTGATCGATAGTGTACATGTTGATGCCAGAACAGTTAATGACGTAAAGGTTTCTGAAGATGGAAAAATTGCCATTATCAGCAGAGAAGGTGCTTCCAACCGTAAGAACGGGATTGTGATTCTCGATGTCACTAATCCGGCAGATGTAAAAGAGCTATCTGTATACACTGAGAATCTTACAGGTGGTGTTCATAATTTGTTCATAGATAAAGGCTACGTGTATGCATTAAGTAATGGACAGTGGTATGAAATCATAGACATAAAAGATCCAAAAAATCCAAAAGGAGTCTCAAGATTCAAGTTGTCTAATTCAGGTGAAGCTATTCACGATGTCTGGATTGAAGACGGGATTGCATATTCGTCTAACTGGAGCGACGGTATTGTGATGGTAGATGTGGGGAATGGTATTTCCGGAGGTAGCCCTGAAAATCCTGTGGAAATCGCAAGAGCGAGAGTTGAGGGCGATGCAAATCATGCGGC
Organism: Salegentibacter profundi; assembly: GCF_054121475.1. Classification (NCBI taxonomy): domain Bacteria; kingdom Pseudomonadati; phylum Bacteroidota; class Flavobacteriia; order Flavobacteriales; family Flavobacteriaceae; genus Salegentibacter; species Salegentibacter profundi. Next base: position 87,538 of record NZ_JBSYGG010000011.1, on the reverse strand, counting down.
TTTTCCTTATAGGAGCAAAGACACAGGGAAATTCTATGTCGTTGCCGGAGATGAAATTTTTCCAATGGGAAAAGGCTATTTTCTCCCTTCGGGTTATCTTCATTTTATAGATATGACTGACTTAGAGAATCCTAAAGAAGTTGCAAGGTATGAATTGCCTGAGGCAGGATCACATAACTTCTGGATTGAAGATGATAAACTCTACGTAGCCTATTATCAGGGAGGTCTACGGGTGGTTGATCTTTCGGGAGACCTAATGGGAAACCTTTACGACCAAGGAAGAGAAATTGCATATTTTTTACCTTATGATCAAGAAGGTTATACACCTAATGCGCCTTTTACCTGGGGGGCAATACCTTACAAGGATCACATCTTCTTCTCAGACATGAGTAGCGGTCTGTGGGCAGTACAGATGGTAGCAGAGACTCCGGAATAGAAATCTTAATTGAGATTATGAGAAAGATATTTTTTTTACCCTTAGCCCTTCTAATATGCATTTTTAGTCCCGGTTTATTTGCACAGGAGTATTATATATATGTAACAGCGGAATCTGAAGATGAAGTAGCACTGGTAAGGTTTGATTCCCAAAGCGAGGAGGCACAGGTTGCAAAAGTCATCCCGGTAGGTTATAAGAGCGCAGAAATAGAGGGTCCACACGGTATTACCGTTGCTCCAGATGGAGATCATTGGTTTCTCTCTTTGGCTCACGGCAATCCTAATGGTTATTTGTATAAGTTTTCTACCGGAACGGATAAACTGGAGGGAAAGACCACCCTTGGTTTATTTCCAGCTTCCATGGCCATTTCGCCAAAAACGGGTTACCTGTTTTGTGTAAATTTCAATTTGCATGGAGAAATGGTGCCGGGAACGGTCTCTGTTGTTGAACCGGATTCTATGACAGAAATAAGGAAAATCCAGGTGGGGGTTATGCCCCACGGCTCCCGTATTAGCCCGGATGGAACAGAACAATATTCTGTAGGAATGATGTCCGGTGATCTCTTTGAGATTAATACCATGAGTTTCCGTGTTTCCCGTATTCTTGATCTGAATACTAATAAGGCGTTGGATCCCTTACAGTACGAGCAGAAGTTCATGGGCCATCAAATGACTGGAACGGCCAATCATAATTCCCATAAGGGGCATAAACGAGCGGCAAAGAGGCAGCAAGAGGAGATGATGCATTCGAAAATAAAACCCACCTGGGTACAACCCCATCCTTACAAGGATCTTATATACATAGCTGCAAACGGTACTGATGAGATCCTTGAGATTGATTCGAAGGAATGGAAGATCATCAATCGCATGAAAACCGGAAAAGCGCCTTACAATTTGGATGTTACTCCGGACGGTAAAACTTTAATTGCTTCTTACAAAGGGGATAAAGCGACCGGAATATGGAACCTGGAATCCCATAAGGAAATTGCAAGAGTAGAAAATACCCGTAAGATAATTCATGGAGTCGCTGTATCGCCAGACAGCCGGTATGCTTTTATATCTGTTGAGGGTATAGGCGGAGAACCGGGAACTGTGGATATCATCGATTTGAAATCAGCTACGAAAGTGGCTAATGTTGAAATAGGGAAACAGGCAGGCGGTATCGCTTTCTGGAAGATGGAAGAATAGGATAAAGCCTTGGACCTACTTCTATAAAATATTCGGCCTTACGAGTACTATAAAATACAATGTCATATTTGACAAAAATGTTGCTTCTCATAGAAAGTATCTCCACGATAACCTCCTTTCCGCGGGCAACATCTTATGGGACTTCCAAAGCTGTGGTTAGAGCAATTGGGCAGGTAATGTCTACGGAATTGCATGTCAGCGGAGTTTCCTGTACCCCCGACCATGAATTTAGTCCTGCAAACTTCCTTGCGAAGGTGTAACTAATACTTTCATCGATAATACCCGTTTTTGATAGATAAAGCTCTATGTTTTAACTATTTTTGGGAGATTTATTATATATTTAAGAAAATTAATCAGAAACTGGCAGCGCAATCGATTTATTGCTGCCGTTAATTGAACTTTTTGATCTTCCTCTTCAAACTTCCCTACCTTTTGAAAGGCAGTCCGGTTAAAAATTCAAGTTTCTTTAAGCACAAGAAATTGAGGGAAAAGAGAAGCCTCAAAATTCTTCACAGGTAATTGATCTATGAATGTTTATACCTGTGGCATTTCAACCTCTACTATAATCCCTACAGCATAACATGATTTAGTGTAGCGAAGGCTGCCAGAATATGAATTCAGGCCTTTTTTGATATACTTTAAATTAATCTTTTTTAAACAGAAAAATTAACTAACGGACAATCTAATGAGAAATTCTACCAGAGATGTTTTTTTATTCCATCTATTAATTCTTTTTGCGGCATGTAATTTTAATGAAAACAGGTCTGCAGTTGTTGCTGAGACGGCATCAGAAGAAGTTCGACCTGCCTCACCCAATCTTGTGACTATTAGAACCGCTGATTTTGTCTTTTTAGAGGTACCCGATACAATTCCTTCAGGTATAAATACTTTCAAAATAGAAAATGAGGGCGCATATCCTCACAATGCTGCAATTGTCCGTATAACAGGGGATCATTCTTACGAAGAAATGATTGAATTCGTTGAGAATAATAATTCCCGGTTCCCTGAATGGGCTGTGTTTATGGGTGGCCCATCTGCACCTCTATCAGGAGAAACATCTGAAGCTACAATGAAGTTGTATGCGGGGAATTATGCAATCATCTGCGGTGTACCTGTGCCCAAAGGGATGCCTCATTTCATGAGAGGAATGACAAAAGCATTGACTGTGGTTGAAAAAAACAACAAAGCCCCTGCTCCACAGGAAGATATAGTATTGGTCATGGATGATTACTCTTTTAATATGGATCCTGCCATCACAGCCGGGACTAAAACCATAAAAGTAGAAAATGCCGCCGAACAGGACCACGAATTTATTCTTGCCCGCCTGGAAGAAGGGAAATCGGGAGGGGACATGCTGAATTGGCTTGGGCAAGTAATTCAAACCGAAAAAGGAGTGCTGCCTCAAGTTCCTGGAGTTTTTCTTAACGGTGTAAGTCCCTTAGAAAAGGGGCTGGTAAATTACATAAGCGTTGATTTTTCACCAGGAGAGTATGTTCTTATTTGTCCTATCCTGGACAAAGGGGACGGAAGACCTCATTTCATGCATGGAATGATACATCAATTCTCTGTGGATAGCGAAAAATAAGAAGTATGTCAGGATTCTTTCGGATTGTAAAAAGCATTAACTGGAAATATTCTATAGGTGAAGTCCTGCTTATAGTTATAGGAATTCTTATTGCACTGGCATTAAACAACTGGAAGGAGCATCAGGACCGAAAACAGGAAGAAACTGAAATACTTAAAGAACTTGTGTTGTCACTAGAAAATGATCTTCACGATATTGAAATAAATATAGACATACATAGTAAAAGCTTTAATAGCACCACACTTCTTCTGGATCATTTAAAAGCTGGACGAGCTTATCATGACTCGCTCGCTGCTCATTTTGGGATGGCCCTCGGATCTAGCTTTTTTTTGTCAGATGATGTTGCTTATAACTTACTTGGGGAAAGAGGAAGGGAACTTATTTCAGACATTAATATTAGAAGTAAACTTTCCACCCTCTATGCGCACGATTATTCTTTTATAAAAGAGTTAGAGGAAGTGGATCGTGATTATCTCTTATTCAATCTGCAGCCATACTATGCAAAAAACTTTAAGGAGTTTAAATTATTTCAATCTGCCACACCCAGGGATTATGATGATTTGCGGCAGGATCAGTTCTATATAGGAAGTCTGGAATGGCTTAAGGGGAACAGGATTCATACGGTGGAGAGGTATAAACAAGTGAAAGCCAAGGTTAAAAACCTTGTAGTGGCAATGGAAAGGGTGATTCAGGAGAGATAATCTTTTAATTAATTGAATGAAATTAAAAATTCGAGATGGCAGGTATTGAAGATCAGTATTGCATCCCTAAGGTAAATAACAATAGCTAATTATATAACCACACTTTAATATGAAACTTAATAGAATAGGCAATACCGAAAAACTTTTTGGCAGAAATCTATTTTACTATCTGAAGCACAGCACTCAACAAAATGAAAAAAGAGAATATTTTTTTGTGTTTTCTTTATGTGCGATTTTGCTGTTATCTGGATGTGGGACATCACAGAAGGCTACAGATGGTAAAGTGGCAAAAGAAACAAAAGAAGCGAAATTTGAAGAACTGATTAAGGATAGCAGAAAGGTTCAAGGATACTTTGACTTATACCAAAAGGAAGATAATCTTTATTTAGCAGTTCCAAAGGAGAGAATTAACGAAAAATTCCTCATCAACATGGAGCTGGCCAGGGGCATTGGCTCTTCTTTTTTGTATGGCGGATTAATGCTGAATAGAGAGAGCCTGCTGGTTTCTTTCGAAGATCATGAAGGAAAAATTTTCCTGGTACAACATCCCCATCGTTACCTGGCAAAGGAAGGCACCCCGGAGGAAAAAGCTGTTGCTCTATCTTTTAGCAGCTCAGTAATTGAAGCAGCTAAAATTGAAGCCCATAATAAGGACAGTACAGAAGTACTGATCAATGTCTACGATTGGTTCGTAGGCGATATTTCAGGAATATCCGAACGTGTGGGTTTTGCCGTATCGGACAACCCGGATAAACCTGGCCGGGTAAGTTTTGACAAAAGCCGGTCTCACCTGGAAGTTTTACAGGGTTTTCCTGAAAACATAAATATACAGGCCAAACTTACTTTCAAAAACTCTGAACAGGAAGGACCTAGAACCGTACCCGACGCCCGATATATTCCGCTTTCTCTATTTTATACCCTGGCAAAACTTCCGGAGCAACCGATGGAACCAAGACTGGCAGACGACCGCACTGGCTATTTCATGACCGTACATAAGGATTTTAGCGATGATTCAGAAACTTTCTTTAAGCGGTACGTGAATAAATGGCGGCTTGAATGTGACGGGCCTCCGGGGGAGGACGGTTTATGCGATCCTAAAAAGCCTATTGTGTATTATATAGACCACACGGTTCCGGTAGAATATAGAAAACCCATGATGGAAGGTGTAGAGGCATGGTCGGTAGCTTATGAATCAGCCGGCTTTAAAAATGCAGTTCAGGTTAAAATGCTTCCGGACAGCATTATGGCAGGAGATATCCGATATTCCACTTTGCGTTGGAATACCTCCGACCAACCGATGTACGGTGCTATAGGTCCCTCGGTGGTTGATCCAAGAACCGGTGAAATCCTTGATGCCGATATTCTTTTCGAGGCCAATATGATGCTCGGTACCAAGGATAGTTATCGAGAACTTGTAGAACCAAGGGAAGCGATCGATCAAATATTCAATGTTACTGAACAGGAGCTGGAATTGTTCAGTCGTGGTCTGGAAACAAAATCATTTTATCATGAAATGAGTATGCAAATGGAACTAATTCACAGTGTTTTAATTGCAAAGAAAAAAATTTCTGCAGGCGATCCGGTACCAAAGGAATATATAAACGAGTTTGTTCGATGGGTGACCATGCACGAAGTGGGACATACTCTTGGATTGCGCCATAACTTTCGCTCTTCGATAGACACTCCAATGGATAAGCTTTATGAAAGAAAATGGGCAAAGGAAAAAGGTGTCTTTAGCTCGGCAATGGAATATCCAACTGTGAATATTCATCCCAATAGCAAAGACAAAGACGGTTACTATTATAATCCGGGTGTAGGCTCATATGATCGCTGGGTTATTTCTTACGGATATACTCCCGACAATGAAAAGGCTAAGGAAATTGCGCGACAGGCTGCAAAACAGGGTCACAGTTATGGGACTGATGAGGATGCACGAGGACCTGGTGCCGTTGATCCACACATAAATGTGTTCGACCTTGGTGCTGACCCACTGACGTGGGGAAAGGAAAGGGCTCAACTGTTAAACGATATGATGCTTCAAATTCCTGAAATTGTTCTTAATGATAACACACCTTATTACAAGACAACCGAACTGTTCCAGACTTACCTTTTTCAGTATGCGAGAACACTTCCTCCGGCCGTAAAGTATATCGGTGGTCAACACCAATACCGTGACCACGTAGGCGATCCTGATGGTAGAATGCCCTTTGTACCTGTAAGTAAGAAAAAACAGCAGGAAGCCCTGAACATGATCATCGATTACGCGTTCAACCTAAAAGCCATTGAAGTGCCTACCAAAGTATATCAGAAAATGGGATCCAATCGTTGGAACCACTGGGGCAATGATAATACTTATCAGGATCGAATTGATTATCCCATACACAAGATTATTCTAGGAATTCAGAGTTCCCTTTTGCAGCAATTGTTGAATCCAATGCGACTTGAGAGGATAAGAGACACCGAATTAAAATTCGGCGAAGAAAATACTCTTGGTATACCTGATTTAATGAATCAGGTAACCAATGCTGTTTGGAGTGAGATACTTACCTCCCCCGCGACAAATATTGAAAGTAATCGACGGGATCTGCAGCGCGCTTATTTGGATGAGGTAATTACCTTAGTTACGGATGCACCAAAGAACACTCCAGCAGATGCGCGATCCATTGCCCGTGCGCAGCTTAAACAATTGCTTTCAAAATTGTCTAACAGGTTGTCGTCTTCTCATTTTGATGATTATAGCAGAGCTCATCTGGAAGAGTCAAAGGCAAGAATGGAAGCGGGGCTTGAAGCTGGTTTAGATCTCAAAAATTAAAATAAAGACGCGCAGATAACTCCTGAAGATTTTAAATAGATTAAAAAAAAGAAAGATGAAAACACTAATCATAGAATTACCTAAAGATCTGAGAAGATTATATAGTACAAAAACCTGTCTTTACTTTTTAGTTTGCATTGGTTTTTTGGTTTCCTGTAATAATTCAGGAAAGAAGAATGAAGAGGCCAGTATCACCGAAGAAAGAGAAACCGGTGTAGAGACTATAGATTCTGCATATATCGTGGATGTCATGGCAATGGATTATGCCTTTGGTATGCCTAAGGAGATCCCATCGGGCTGGATAACTCTGAGAATGAAAAATATGGGAAAGGAAGAACATGTTGCCGTAGTAGTGAAGTTTAAAGACAGCCTAAGCTTTAGTAAAGTTAATAGGATGTTTACTAAGGCCATTTCTGAAGGGAAACTGTCATCTTTTGAGGAAGTTTGGGATCAGATGGAAACAAATATGGGAGGACCGGCACTTTTGTCTCCCGATCATACAGGGCAAACCACCGTTTTTCTTGAACCTGGGTTATATGCACTCTCCTGTGGTGTAGAAACTGCAGATGGGGAGTACCATTCGCAAAAAGGGATGTTACGTGTATTTAAGGTTACGGAGAAGGAGACCAATGCTAAAAAACCGGAAAGCACGGTGGATATTACCTTATCCAATTATGCTATTTCCACAGACAGGCCTATAGGCACTGGGGAGCAAGTCTTCAACGTGAAATTTAAAGATTTTGATGGGCATGACGTGCATTTGGCCAGATTGAAACCAGATCAGGATTTGGAGGGTCTAAAAATTTGGATGAATAATGTTCAGGTGCCATCCCCCTATGAGTTTTTAGGTGGGGCAGAACAGGTACCCGCAGGAGGTAGTTCTACCTTTAAGGCAAATCTTGAGCCTGGTAGATATGCTTTTGTTAGTCATTATTTTGCCGCCTCGGGAATGGCTGAAGAGTTTGAAATTTCTGAATTTAAAAAGGCCGCGCCTATGGTTAACGAGCCTGTGAATCCAAAGGTAATAATTGAAGCAGACTCTAATAAAGTGTATTTTCCTGAAAAAGTTCCCTCCGGCCGAACATCAGTGGAAATTATTAATCAGGGAGATCAGGAGTATAATTTTTATTTTACTTCTCTAAAGGAAGGGGTTAAAGAAGAAGAATACCAAAAATTCATAAAGGATATTTATGTGAATGAAGAGGAAATGGCTGAAGGACAATCTTTTCCTGATAATTTTCTTTTTTATGAATCTCTGAAACCAGGAGAGAAGAAGGAATTCAACCTTGAAGTGTATAAAAGAAAATATTATTTGATAGGGCCGCTCATCCCAGGAGAGAAATGGAAAACCCAGTGGAGAGAAAAGAATATGATCCATGTAATGGAAGGAACCGGCGATGAGAGATAAGAACCTTCTGCAGAAAAAAATGCAAGAGTAGCAGAAGTCTAATGTAATCGCTCCGATTTCGTCTGACAGCTATAGCTATGAGTTTTAAGAATTTTAACTCTTGGAATAATGTCCTGTTTTGGTTTTACAATATGTTAGTAGGGATTTATCCTTTAAAGCGATCTGAGACCTATTAGGTAGTATTCATCCTGGAGCGATTCAGACTTTTACTCTTGTTATTTATTTTCACAATTTGTATTGTCTTCCCAAAGATGTTTAAGAAAAGGAATTTGAAACAGAAATAAAATCAGCGAACAAAATGCATAGACCGTAATTTTTTAAAGGTAAATAGCAGGGAAGGATATCTCGATCATCCAGTTGATATCGAAAATTGGAGTAAGATTTAGTGAGGCGAAAAACAGGAGCAGCAGAATTATTGCATATCCAACACTAAATGTGCTCAGGATTTGGGTGAGTACCGGGATTTAATTTTTGAGGTTTTTTGGTGGTAAGCTGTTGTCGCTGGAGATATTGTTTTTCTTTAGAAGCTCGATTTGGAGGTCTTCAGTTTGCTTGGACTTTTTTAGGCTTCTAGCCAAGGAAGATAGAGTGGCTAACTCTATAGTTGTAATCTTTATGCAGGTTTCTTAGCGTTATTTTTCTTCCAGATTCAGGGCTACTTCTTTAGTCCTTCAGACTGGAAAGGGTTTTGCGATTTCCCGGTATAGGCTGCCAGGAGAATTAATACGATAAAAAGCAACTTTGTTTTCATTGGAGATTTAATCTTTAATTAGCTTTTCTTCTTCTGATAATCGGCCGAAATCGTTCGAGCTTTGGCCTTTATGGTTAGTTAAAAAGAAAAATTCCCCATATCATTTTTTCATTTTGAACAAAAGAAACATTCAAAATTTGCACCCTTGACGAATATTTTACCCACGTCTTAAAAAGAAAAAACCGTGGGAACAAATTTATCTATGGTGTCCAAGATCTTTTATAGAGAAGCACTTTTCCCGGAATGAAGCCTTGGCGAAAATTAAATATTATACCACAATTAGAACTACTTAGGGAACTATTCATTGCAGAAATCAGCCAGTTTGAAAAGACAGTAGAAAAACTGGAGAGAATTCAAGAGCAGAAAATCGAAAGAGATAACAGGGTCACCGAACTGCTATTTAAAAGCACAAGGAAAAGGTGAAAGAAGTCCTGGAGTATCACTCCAAAGAAATGCAAGGCCTTAAAATATAACTGCAAAATACATAAGCTTATCCGGCCTGGGCTTTGATCCTGTTGTGTGGTTCGCTAATTATTTACGGGGTTTTGATCTATATTCTGATTTCCTGAATTAAAATAGTGAAATAATTATTTTCTAGATCTCTAGATTTTAGGGACCCCTGATGATCAATATGTTTTAAAAAATACTGCGTTTATTCCTTTAAAAGTTAATAAATAGTTATTTTAATATCTATGTAACGAATTGGCAGTCATTGGAGAAACGATTGAATAAATAAAATAATATGAGAAAAATAATTGCAGCATTAAATATGACCCTTGATGGAATTTGTGACCATACAGCAGGAATTCCAGATAAAGAGATACATCAGCATTATACGGAGTTATTAGGGCAGGGAGATGCGATTCTTTACGGCAGAACTACGTATCAACTTATGGAATTTTGGCGAACATTTTTGGATAATCCTTCCGAAGAAAAATCCATGAACGACTTTGCCATAGCTATTGACAAAATTCAAAAAATTGTTTTCTCACATACACTTAGAAATGTAGATTGGAAAAGTGCAACCATAGCAAAACGGGACTTAAAAGATGAAGTTTTAGAACTAAAGGAACAACCAGGTAAAAATATTCTTGTTGGTAGCCGCAGTTTAATTATACAACTAATAAAGCTTAATTTGATTGATGAATTCCAACTTTGCATATATCCAATGGTAGAAGGAAATGGCTTGCCATTATTTGAAGAAATAAACGACAGGACTATTTTTAAACTCGTTAAGAATAAAACCTTTAAGAATGGAGCTATAATTCTATATTATCAACCGAAGGATAAAGAAAACAAAGTGCCGCCTACTTTGTAAAAAACCAATAGCAATTGAGTTGGTAAAATCAAGGTCTGTGCGTTCATAAAATTTCTTGGTGGGTTGGACAGCTAATCACCTTGAAATTCAATACTGCTGTTAATCTTGACTAATAGGGCACAAGTAAGTTTTTACTAGCGAACATAAAACACCCCTCATTATTATTAATAGAAAAGTTAAGCGTATAGATATAGTTAATTAAACCAAATAATCAGCAGCTATGAATTTCTACAAAAATCAGGTTTTAAAACTCACCAATGAGATCTACCCAAGAACGGAGCTAAATCAACGTATCATTAGAGCAAAGAAATTCATTGATTTACACCATTCCGATTATATAGATCTTGAAATGGTTTGCCGGGAAGCAGCCCTTTCGAAATACTATTTTATAAGACAATTCAAAAAAATGTATGGTTGCACACCCTATCAGTACCTCACCGAAGTAAGAATTGCCAAAGCAAAAGAATTGATAAGAGGTGGGATGAATGTAAGAGGGGCATGTTTTACAATTGGATTTAATAGCGTAACTTCCTTCTCCTCTCTGTTTAAAAAAAAAACAGGTATACCTCCCTCAGCACTATAATTAAAAAAAGCAATTTTGGATAGGTTCAAAAAATAGAACTATCCGAACTTTGTGAAAAATGGTAACCAAAAACTTAAGAAAATGAAAGTCAAACTCATAAGTATTTTAGTGGATAATCAGGAAAACGCTCTAAATTTTTACACAGAGAAATTGGGATTTGTTAAGAAAAGAGACATTCCAATGGGGGAACACAGATGGCTTACTGTAGTTTCAGAAGAAGAACAGGATGGACCGGAAATTGTTCTTGAACCTATGGAGTTCGAACCCGCGAAAACTTACCAAAAAGCATTATACAATGCAGGTATTCCCTTAACAGCCTTTCATGTAGAAGATATTGAGAAGGAATACGAAAGGTTGAAAAAACTGGAAGTTAAATTTAGCATGGAGCCCACTCAAATGGGGCCGACATTAATAGCCGTTTTTGACGATACATGTGGAAATAACATTCAAATATTTCAACCTGTTTAAATTAATTGTATTGGGATTAGGCAACAATGACAAGCTTAGGCCCTTTCATTGCCGTTAAAGAGGTTGAAACCAGATATTAATCTGTATTGGATTAGGCCAATACATAGAGGGAATGGTTTTGCCATATTGGTATATGAAGATGAGGAATTCATCGTCTAGAAAAACAAATGGAAGAACAAGTTCAATAATCCAACAGGGATCCGAATGGATACAATTTACAAAACCTGAATTTTCTGATTACGAGGGATAATAGGAACAATACCCAATCTCAAATAACAAGAATTGAAAAGTTGATTTACGTAAAAATTTAATTTTTTCCATATCGGGCACGGTAATCAACCGGGACAAGCCCGGTAATTCTGCTAAAGGCTTCTCGAAAAGCTTTTGAATCGCTGTATCCCACTTCATACATAATTCCATTTAAGATTAACCTGGTATTTTCAAATGCTTTTTTTGCTGCCTCCACCTTTATACGTTGCAGATATTCAAGTGGAGTAAAATCCGTAGCTTTTTTAAACTGGCAGTCAATTATTCCTACAACACAAAAACACGTATTGAGCTGTAAATCAAAATAAAGGGTGTTTTTCCCCTTATGTAATTCCTACTTTTTAAATATCTTTACATCAAGGTTTTAAATTTATAATCCTACCTTATTTAATTCCCTAATTCTAATCCTCACATCAAAAGATTAGAATATCCTACCCTACTTTTAGTTGAAAAACGCCCCATTGAAGCATTGGGTTTTACCATGCTTTTTCAAATATGTTAACCTATAAAACTTAATATTATGGAAAATGAACTTATTCATTTTGAATTCAGAAACCAAAATGTTCAAAGCATTGTGGGTGATTTTACCGCTTCATTCAAGAATGTCTCTATCGTAAATGGCCCAAACTCCGGGCAGTCAAAAAAGGCTTTAGATCTAAGTCCAAATGGAAGAGGAGTAGTTGACCTTACAGGCTTAAATCCAAATTCAAAAAGGTTTTGTTTACAAATAACATTTTTTATTAAGGGACCTGTTAATGGTAGACAAAATATCGCCGAATCAACCTTTCTTCCATTTGCTTTATTTGTTGACAAGGGGTCTTCGGAGAATTCTTTTGAACTAATCTCAAGTTTAAGATTAAAGGAGTATGGATGGCGACAAGCAGATACAAAATTCAAAACTGAATTAAAAACAAATAGATGGTATACTGCCTCTATTGTATACGATTATGACACCCTTGGCCTATTTTTAGATGAGGAATTAATTTCTGTTCATGGGTTTCCCAATGGCATTATCAATACAGGGGATTCCAAAAAATTATTTTTTGGGACATGGACCAATGGATCACGATTTCAGTTAAAAGGTAAGCTTCATAGTTTTAAATGGTTTGATGGTATACCAAACGCCCTTGAAAGCCTATTAGATGAGCAAAGATCAAATGCAGAATGGCACATTACTTTTAAACATGCTTCCCTGCACGGTAAAATAAATACAGGTGAAAGAATTAAAGGTATTCAGTATAATAATGCAGTAGGCAGCTTTGTCCAATTTTACCAAAGATGTGGGATAATGTTTCATGAACGGGTTGGTCGTGCATTCGAAATGCACGGTAGTATCTTTTCTAAATTTAAGTCCCTGCGCAATAAAGCTTCCGAATTAGGGTATTTGGTAAGTGATGAATCGATATCTACAGATTCAAGAGGTCGAAAAAGCCTCTTTAGCAAAGGAGGAATTTATTGGTCAAACGCTACAGGAGCAATTCCAGTTTCCGGGGAAATATACCTGGAATATGAAAATTTAGGGGAGGCGAAAAAATTAGGTTTCCCCAAAAGTGTGGCCAAGAAAATTCCAGGCGGCGTGGAGCAAATATTCCAGCATTGTAGAATGTACTATAAATATGGAACCGCCAAGGCATATGAAGTGCACGGGGCAATACTTTCTAAATTCATTGCTACCGGTGGGATCAGAAAATGGGGTTTTCCAGTGACCAATGAATCAGACGTTATAAAGAATATTAATAATAAGGCCAAAATAGTAGGTAAATTTTCTGAATTTGAAGGATGTACAGTTTACTGGAAAAGTGGCTTAGGTGCCTTTGAGGTTCATGGATCTATTCGAAAAAAATATGAATTAATGAAAGGACCTTTGGGTAAACTAGGTTTTCCTACTTCCGATGAATCAGACATACCAGATTATTCGGGGCGAGGGCGAATAAATTCCTTTGAGAAAGGTTGTATTAACTGGTATGGATCCTGGGATAGTATAAAAGTTGCCCTACCTTTTAAAATACGCTTACAGCGCATACATTCTCGAGAAAATGAAGGAGTCTTTATGGGCGAAAATGATATCCATTTCTATGCCACTATAAAAGAAGGGTCCAACACTTTATATAATAAAAGGCACCCTTCCAATGGTGATTATGGAGATCATAATGTAATCAACCCAAATATCACTTTTCCCGTTACCATAACTCCTAATAAAATTACAATGAAAATAGGATTTGGAATTGATATAAGGGATTCCGATCCCGGTAATGACGACCATTTGGGCAAGCATACTACTATATTAAGTGCTGCAAATGCCTGGGGATACAATCAAACCAACTTAGTTTTTGATCAATCCTTTTCTAAAATTAAAAGTTTTCTTTGGTCAATAAGACCTCAAATAGATATATCCAGTTTAAGTGAAGATGAAAAATGGTGGGAATTTGACAATTTCAGAACACCAAAAATATCTAAAAACCAGTATGCAGCAGCTTTCCGAGATGTAGACAGTGAAACAGAATTGTGGGACTTAGACGATGGACTTAAAAACCTTTATTACAATTTAGTCGTGAAGGGTGTTGCCAGTGGTGGTAACTGCTTTGGCATGGCCCTGGAGGCAATATATGCCTTGAAAAACAACAGTCTATTCAACCAACCCCTTGAAAACGTAGTAAAGAACAACACCTCAATTAATGAAATTAATATCAAACATACCTATCAAATTGGAGCGAAACCGATTTGGTGGTTCGTAGGTCAATTCTTATCAGGTAACACCCATGATCCAAAAGATGTATTTATCGAGACCCGAAATGCACATCGACGTGGAGATAATCCGGTAATATGCCTTTCTCAAAATTATAATTTCTCTGGCAAACCGCATTGTATAATGCCATATGACTGGGATGATTCTGGAAGAACCTGGAAAATCCTTGTTCAGGACCCTAGCACTCATCCCAATACAAAAAAAACAATTAATATTGATTCTGTTAATAATACCTTCCAATATAATGGAGCGAGTGAATATTCCGGGGGTGCTTGGTCGGGTGGTAGATTACATTATATGCCTTTCGGTGTCCTGGATTCAATGCAAAGGACGCCGGTGTGGGACGCCATAATGCTAATATTATCTGGCACCATACTTATTCTCGCTGATGATTCTGAAACAGTTTCAATAGAAGATGAAAATGGTAATAGTTTAGATGGCAATGGAGAACGTGCCAAGAGCTTTCTCAAATCAGGTAACAAACCTGAAGAATTTTTCACCTCATTTGTTGGTTTTAACACTGGAACGAAAATCCAACCCGGCCAGCTAATGTTACGACAGGATAAATATGTTTCGAACACCCCCATCACTCCTGAAAGATTAAATATCTCTGGATTACCCTTGGGAACTATTGCTTTAAATCGGCGCGTAAGGGGATTTACTTCGAGAAACTTACCCTCGAATAAACACCTTAAAAATCAAATCAAAAATCGAACTGCGCACCAAATCCTAAACGACCCTTCATTAAAAGATAAATTATCAGGTAATTTTAAGAACAATCTGAATGACCTTTTAAAAATTAATAGGAAAAGAAACTTCGTTCATAAAATAAAAGGAGCTAAGAGAGGCAAGATGGAATACCTGATTAAAAATGAATTAAGTTCGATAAAGATCGAATCAACCATTCAAAAAGGTGAGGTAAATACAATAACTACAAAGGACCTCAATACCAATGCTTGCAGCATTGATTTTCAGTCGCCTAAAACAAAAAGGATGAATATCGAAATTGCAAATAAATTAGGAGTGAATGGTGACCATATCAACCTTTTTATGAAAGATATTCCAATTAAGGCTGATAAACCTTTTGCGTTCAATGTTAAATCCGGTTTATCTGGAATTGAGTTGGATAATCCGGGTATGCAAGCAAATATACCTATAAGGATTAAAGGAATTATTGACGGAAAAAGAATTGATAAACAGTTTAATATGCCATTCGATCAAGCGGCTAGGATCAAACCTTCCACTATTTTAAATAGCGATCAACTGGTAGTTTCTAAAATTTCAAATCTCTTTGGGAACACAAGAGGATTTATCCCGGCAACTATTCTAGACCTAATTTACCAGGATACAAATTTTCATCCAGCTTTGCGAAATTAGATAATATTCTTTTTAAATCCTCCTTGATTTTTTACTTATTTATATAGTTCTCTTGTGAATTAGCTTGGGAAATTAAACCACTCTGCACTCGAAGTGCAGAAGATTATTGGGCTAAGTTTTTGTATTAGTACCCGATTTGGAATCAATTAATAAAGATGATTAATGCCTATGCAAAGAGGTAATTCTTTCTTCCAAGAGCCAAAGGACGGTACACTTGATGCGGCTTTTCTTTGAAAACGTCTAATTTCTTTTAGATTGAATATTTTTGTCTGGCAAATTTGGAGGAGGAATTCTCTCTATAATAATTAATTAGAAATTCGAAAAATTTCCATTTCTGTATCTCCCTCAATGCTTAAATTAATCTTGAATCGAAACGTCATGAGGACTTGGAATGTTTGATTTTCTGTAGGAAAATCGAGCTCTCCAGCGAAACGTTCTGGCCAATTATAATCGTGATTTTCCTTTCAATTGAAATAAATTGACTTCACCTTTGATAGTATCAAATGATACTATCGGAGGTAAAAACAAGACTCGTCATAAAATATAACTGGCCACAACAGCACATTCTATGAAAAGCAGTAATTTTGTCTCTTAAAAATAATATTTTAATTTCCCTTATCTCATAATTATTTAATTTTTAGGACGTTGAATTTTAAATGAAGCCTTTCTTCAGTAAGAATTCAGTGCAAAAATAACCTGCTAAGCATCCTATTTGTGGTCACTTTTATAGCGCCACCAGCATCTCTATGATTGTTAAATAAGCCTGTCCACTTGCTAAAAAAATGTGATCCATAATTGGTTACCTACGTTGTTTTGTGGTACAGGCCTTCTATTGTTTTGGGCTAGGTCATTTGTTACACGCCTATTTCGCATGGAGTTTCTGTTTTTATTACCGCTAAAGTTCTGCTCAGTCAGTAGCTTATGGGTCAAAAATTTGACACCTTTTAATAACAGTCTTTCATTAAATTATTAACCAACCCAGATTAAAATTTAATATTGGTATAACCCGTCCATCTAAAGATTCAGAATATCCATATCCAAGTCCAAATTCAGCACCTAAAATAAGACTTTTAAGATATGTCCTCTGAAAGCCATAAATTCCTCCAAAACGAAAAAAATAATCATCAAAGACTTCTACATCTTTTGCAATGATTATTGGATCACCGCTAATAAAAGAAGTTGTGAGTCCATAATAATTTGCCGAATTATTCAATGTATTTTTTGCATTGTTGATTCTCCTCTCATAGTTATAATAGTGCCTAAACGATACGTTCAATGATGGGAAAAGGCCAAAGTAAAAATCACCTGTTTGTAAATCTTCGACACCTCCAACTTCGGTACCTAATTGAATATCAAAAGTTGCGTGCTTTGCTATACCAAATTCATAATCAATATTCGGTGTTAGAAGTAAGTTGAGTTTTAACTGATGTTCTTTTACTTCTTCTGAATTGTACTGGGCAGATAACAAAATTGAATTAAGAAGAAAAGCAATTAACAATATTCGATTCATTGTTTTATAATTATGATTGTTTATTTTATTTGTTTGTCTTTAATGTACTACAACTAAGCAGGCTATGGGCAGTGCCAGTTAATTAATGTTCCTCAATATACTATCTTTTATTCTATAACTGAAGATGCCCAGGAGAAATTTGACCATTGGAGAGAAGATTATAATGGTTTTAGACCACATAGTTCATTGGAAGATATGTCTCCCAATGAGTACATCGAAAAGAAAGAAAATAGCTCAGATTTTCTACTTTTAACCAGTTCGTAAATCGGGAGGAGGTCAATCGAAGAGTGAAAACCGCAAAACGTTCCAAAAACATCTTATCTTTTCTTGTGATTAGCTAACTAAAGATAAAGAAAAGAAAGAATTGTCGGGTCGTAAACATGTACTCAGTCGAGTTTCAGGTAATAAGAAGTGCTTCGTCCGCCCCCCTCTTTGACAAGAATTCCTTTTTCATAAAGATCCTGGAGATCTCTGGTGGCAGTTGCTTTCGAGGTTCTATTCAAAGAAACATATTTTCTTGCATTCATGCCGCCTTCAAATCCTTCCGGGCCTGATTCGAACATTCTTTTTAGAGCCTTCAATTGTCTTTCATTAAGTTTACTTTTGAACCGGTCGAAAAACTTAGTTTTTTTTAGAGTAAAAGCAACTAAAGATTCGGCATCTTTTTGAGCAGTAATTGTTGTATTTATGAAATAAGTTATCCAGGGAGTAATTTCATTCTTTCGTTGAGCTCGTTGTAATTCGTCATAATATTCCTTCTTATTGTTTTCAATGGTTTTAGAAAGACTAAGTAATACCGGCCCTCGCATAAATTGAGAAAGAGCTTTTTCTGAAATGGCTCTTCCAATTCTTCCGTTGCCGTCTTCAAAAGGATGGATTGATTCAAAATAAAGGTGGGCAACTGCCGCTCGAATAATGGGTTTTTTAATTTCAGTTTTGCCTCCATGGGCTGTGTCATTAAACCACTGAATAAACCTTTTCATTTCAGAAGGAACTACTTTAGAAGGTGGAGCTTCGTAATGGATTATTTCTCTACCCATGGCACCCGAAACAATTTGCATGGGTTCCTTGTGACTACGCCATTTTCCCGCTTCAATTCTACTATTTCCTTTCATAAGCATCCTGTGCCATGTTAAAAGACTGCTTTTTGTTAATGCCTGTTGATAATTTTGCTGAGCATCTACCATTAATTCAGAAATTCCCTGTGCACTAAGATCTTTAGTTGTATATTTTGTGTAAAGCCCCAGATTATTTTTAATAGAAGACATCACGTCTTTCCTGTCAAGATATTCGCCCTCAATTTCTGAGGTTTTTATTGCTTCCGAAACCAAAACTTCAATTATGGATTCCATCTTAATATCCTGCGGTAATCCTTCGAGAATTCCATTAATTCTTCCGTTTCTTTCAGAAAATTCAAAAAGGAGATCCTCTACATGTTGTGTAGAATACTGAAATTTTGGCCAGTCAGGTTGTTGCCAATTGTATTTCATGAGCCGAATAAACTAATTAATCGGCTCAAATATACGTAATTTTTGATTTGTTTGTTTTGCTAATCGGCTCAAGGTATTTGTGATGGCTGCAGATGTTTCAATACCTTTCAAGAACGAAATTTTTAGACCTGTATTTTAATTCTTCTTCTTTTTATTATCTGTAGATTTCTGAACCTCTTTTTCTGCCAGCTTACTTTTTAAAGCCTTCATATCATCACTAATCTTCCGGTCTACAATTTTAGCATAGTGTTGGGTAGTTCTAAGATCCCGTTGTCCTAACATTTTACTTACAGATTCTATAGGAACGCCATTTGTAAGTGTAATAGTGGTTGCAAAAGTATGCCGGGCCAGGTGAGTGGTAAGGGGTTTGTTAATTCCACAAAGCGCAGCGATTTCCTTTAAAAATGCATTTGATTTCTGGTTGCTTAGTACCGGTAAAACATACTTGCCGTCTTTCACCTCTGGGTGGTTTTGATAGCGATCTAAAATTTCTTCTGCAACAGGTAAAAGGGGAATACTGCTTAAGGATTTTGTCTTTGTTCTTTTTATGCGAATCCATTTACCGCCATCTCTGCCTTTTGTAATATCAGCACTACTTAATTTTTTCACATCAGAATAAGCCAGGCCTGTATAACAGCTAAAAATAAACATGTCCCTCACTAGTTTCAGGCGATCCAAGTGAAGGTCTTTCTGGATCAGTTGTTGCACTTCTTCCTCATTTAAATATTCACGTTCCACCGTTTCAAATTGCACCTTGTAGTTATAGTGAAAATGGGTGTGAAAATCAGTTCTCATAAGCTTTAAAAATTTAGGTCTCGATTGGTCTCGCAAAATACCTAAAAATTGCATACTCTTAGAAATTTTAACTTTTCTTAAGGAACTGTAAAACAGGTATTTGAGGGCTTAGCGAGACCTATTTTTTGGTCACCGAAGAGGTCACCGTATTGGTCTCGCTTAGGATGTATTTATTTGATATTAAACGATATCATTAAAAACAAAAAACCCCGTAAATCCTAGGATTTCGGGGTTTTTGATCGAGTTTGATACTCAAAAAGTGGAGTCGGAGGGGTTCGAACCCTCGTCCAAACAAGCAATTCAGATGCTTTCTACACGTTTAGTCTTCGTTTGGTTGTCGATGCAGGACCGGCCGAAAACCACCAATCCTACACGTATTCCCGTTTAAGTTTCGAAATCACATCAGGACCCTGCGATTTCTATATTTACTTTTCCGGTGCCTCTAATGCGGACGCCGTAAATCAAGGCTTCCGCGAGGCATCTTGGCTCCCTACCTTGTAGGGACTAAGCAAATCCTACTGTGATTCGGATTATGCAGCCAAGGCGTAGTTATTCTCGCCGTTTAAAAA
The DNA here is from genome assembly GCF_054121475.1 of Salegentibacter profundi. NCBI lineage: Bacteria > Pseudomonadati > Bacteroidota > Flavobacteriia > Flavobacteriales > Flavobacteriaceae > Salegentibacter > Salegentibacter profundi. The sequence continues at coordinate 67,535 of NZ_JBSYGG010000011.1, read as the reverse complement.
AGTGTGAAATATGAGATTTACGAGCTATATCCCAGCGCTCGACGTGCTTACAACTCAATTAGACTCGCTGTCAAAACCAAGTCGACCCCATTATTTAAAGAACATCTAATCAGTTATTCTTAACTGATTAGAGCCTGCAAAGATACTAATAAAATTATATCTTTGAAACTCACTTATTACTACGCAAAATACATACCAGAAATGATAAAATTCGCTCTTATAAAAGAACGTAAGACTCCGCCTGATCGCAGAGTGGTTTTTTCTCCCCAGAAACTTCAAGAAATACGCCAAATGTTTCCTGAAGCTGTATTTAAGGTAGAGAGTTCTGATATCCGTATATTTTCTGATGAAGCCTACCGGAAAGCTGGTTTTGAAGTAGCAGACGATGTGTCGGACTGTGATGTGATGTTAGGAGTTAAGGAAGTACCCTTACCAGCTCTTATTGAAGATAAGAAATATTTTTTCTTCTCACATACGGTCAAAAAACAACCTTACAACCGGGACCTTCTAAGAGAAATCCTTAGGAAAAAAATTGAACTCTATGACCATGAGATGATCGTAAAAGAGAATGGGGCGAGGTTAATTGGATTTGGTCGCTATGCTGGACTGGTAGGTGCTTACAATGGTTTTCGAGGATTAGGCCTTAAGGAAGGTTTGTTTGAGCTTCCAAAGGCAGAAAACTTACCTGACCTCAATGCTATGTGCGCTGAACTGGATAAGATTGAGATTCCTCCAATGAAAATTGTATTAACAGGAAGCGGCAAGGTTGCAGGAGGAGCCAAGGAAATCCTTGATCATTTAGGTATACAAAAAGTAGGAGTAGAGGATTACTTGAATAAGGAATTTGATGAGGCAGTATATTGTATTATTGACGTATTGGATTACAATAAACGCAAAGATGGTATTCAAAAGAACAACAAGGATTTTTATGATCATCCCGAGGAATATGAATCTGATTTTATGCGATTTACTAAGGTAAGCGATATGTTTATTGCCGGGCACTTCTATGGAGAAGAAGCTCCGGTTTTCTTTACCTCTGAAGACCTGAAATCCTCTGATTTTAAAATTAAGTATATCGCCGATATCTCTTGCGATATTAATGGTCCTGTACCCAGTACAATCAGGCCTTCAACTATAGCAGAACCCTTCTATGGTTATGATACTCGAGAGGGAGTGGAAGTGGATTTCAGGCAAAAGAATGCTATTCTTGTTATGGCTGTTGATAATCTGCCCTGTGAACTTCCAAAGGATGCTAGTGAAGGCTTTGGAGAAATGTTTTTAGATCATGTGATCCCTGCCTTTTTTAATAATGATGAGGATGGAGTACTGGAAAGGGGAAGAATGACCCGCGCTGGAAAATTAACTGAAAAGTTTAAGTACCTCGAAGATTATGTAAAAGGTGAACCAATGAATCAAAATGATACTTAAGGGGATCCTATGCTAGATTATTTTTATAGAAAATGGTCTGTCTTCATTTTTGATCCAGGGCGTTTATTTCTTTACGGTAAGCTGAAGGGATAATCATTGCCCTTAGAAGGTGGTCAAGTTTAATTTTATGACTTAGTTTGTAGGGAGGAATAAGGAGTTTGATTATTGAAAACTTTCGAAGCGATAAAAGTTGTCTTACTTTCTCTGGAGTAATGTATTTTTGGGTTTCCAGCAATAAGTAATAACGTACAGGACCTAGATGTTTTCTGTACTGCCGATAAAGATCAGTGGTGTAAGTCCCGGCTTCCAGGTTTTTGTTAAGATGAGACCGCCGCATTTCTTGATAGGCTTCAAAATCTTCAGGTAAACCTATCAAGTGCATTCTCTTTCCAACCTTAAGAAAAACTTGAAAAACCTCCTTTTTTTGCTTTTTGCTAAGCTTCTGCTCAAGGAGCTCATAAGATCTGATTGAATAATCGATGAGCATAAAAAGTACATCCCTGTATGCCCAGTCTGGAATCTTTTTTCCACGTTGAGATTCCACACCAGCATGAATGGCAGTGATAGAATCAATGGCCTTTAGAGCAGAATTCTTTTCAGAGAAAACGATATCCCGGGCGTAAGAAACAGTGGAGAAGAGCCTGCCCAGAGGATCACTGGGCAGCCTGCCGGTATAATAAAGCCAGTCTACTGCTTTATTCAGCGCAAACTCTGCCGAAGCGCCAGCAAAGATAAATAGAATGGTATCCCCTTTTCCCCATATTTCTCGAACTATCGAGCCTTCATCCACAAAATACTCCATTACTTTTTACTTTATGTTTTTAGCTACCAACCATACATTTCTGCCAAATCCCCAACAGCTAAAGTTCCCCAAAGAATTATTAAACCAAGAAGGAGTTTAATCCAGAATGGAATAATCAATCCAGTTTTCTCCTTTAGCAAGCTATTTAAACCTGGGGGAAAAATACAGGAAAACAATATGTAAAATATTCCTGGAACCGGATGTATTAGGATAAGATTTAATATTCCCAGTATTACAAAAACCACTGTGAATATCCAGCTTATCATACCTGAAATGGTGAATTTTACAGCCATTGGATTTTATTTAATATCGCAATAAAGAATTTTTAAAGTCTAATTAACTCCCCGCTAAAGGTGTACCAAAGATTCCTACGGCCAATTCCGCCCAAATGATGATTAGTATGGCAAGGATGATTGCTGATAAAAGTATCCGGTTTTTCAAGATTTTTACTTTTCTCAAGACTAAATCGATGGCCAGGCCAGTGCCTAAAAGCAACACTGCAGCGATGAAAAAATCAAATGGTGACCAAACCACCTCCTGGCTGAATTGCATAGCGATCAAAGGAATTAACAGGAGGAGGGCAACTAAGCCTACGATCAAAAAGAGTCTCTGGATTTTCATAATAACTGGAATTAGGTTTGTAATTTATTTTACGCTTTGAAATTCAAAGTATGTTGATAAAATTTTTTGTTATGTTTTGGTATTGTTTTGATTTAAAAGGTTCTCTATGGCCTCGATATGTTTTCTGAAATCTTCTCTTCCGATCTTTGTGCTGCTGTATCTGGTATTGGGTTTCCGATCTATAAAAGACTTCTGAACCTTGACGTATCCCTTTTTTTCCAACGCCTTCATATGGCTTGCAATGTTCCCATCCGTGGCACCGAGCACCTCCTTAAGGGTATTGAAATCAGCATATTCATTGACCATAAGTACACTCATAATTCCCAGCCTTACTCGATTATCAAAGGCTTTATTAATATTCTCGATGATGTTTTTCATCTATAGCGGTTTGCGTTCATACTTGTTATACATCCAAATACCATAAAGGATGTGGAGTAGGCCAAAGCCTGCTGTCCAGAAGTATAACCCGTAGTTCAGAAACTGGGTTGAAATGAGTCCTAATATAAGGTTGGTATATCCCAGAGATTGAAGGTCGCTAAAGGTATATTTGCTGGCATGAATTAAAGCCAGACCATAAAAAATGAGCATTGAAGGCACCAAAAGATCATAGAGTCTATACTGCAGCAAAACCAAACAAAATATTCCACCGGCAAAAAGAGGTGCAAAAAAGTTGATAGCCAATCTTCTACTTGTATTGTCCCAGATCTTTTGATGGTTTCTTTTTGCCTTACGGGTAGTGAGGACTATGGCAGTGCCAATGGCCAGGACCAGTACTGCAATGGCCAAATAAAATAACTGTACTGTTAGATTATCCTGGTTAGTTGAGGCTGACATATAGCCAGCTTTACTGTGCTCAGAGAGTAGGTACCCAGCGAGAGTAGCACCAATAATCGCGTAGCAACCAGCGAACACCCCGGCCAGTCCGCTTAAGGAAATAAAGCGGGAAGAGCGATTCATCATCTCTTTTATCTCGCTTAGATCACGTATATACTTTTCGTTTTCCATTTTAAAGTACTTTGAATAACAAAGTTACATAAAAGATTTTTATAAACAGCAATCCGGTAATTTTATGCATTATTGTAAATTGTGATTCTTAATGAACTTTACTAAAAATAAAAATCCTATGAAATATATCTTTTGCCTATTTGCATTTCTTTTTTTACAATTTCCCACTCAGGCCCAGGTTATAGAAGCAATGTCCTACAATATTAAGTACCAGAATGAATCCGATGGAGAAAATTCCTGGTCTAAACGAAAGGATTTCCTTACCAACCAGATCAAATTTTATGAACCTCAGATACTAGGAGTACAGGAAGCGGTATTGGGCCAGCTTAACCACTTAGAAAATGAGATGAATAATTATAAATATATCGGTGTTGGCCGAGATGATGGAAAAGAAGCGGGAGAATTCAGCGCGATTTTTTATAAGCTGTCGAAAATAGATATCCTTGATCATGGAACCTTTTGGCTATCCGAAACTCCCGGGCAAGTATCGGTCGGGTGGGATGCTGCTATGGAGCGGATATGTACTTATGGAAAATTCAGAGATAAGACCTCAGGTAAAGATTTTTGGGTGTTCAACACGCATTTTGATCATATTGGTAAAAAAGCCAGAGCCAATAGTGCCAAGCTGATCTATGAGAAAATCTCACAATTAAATACAGAAGGGCTTCCTGTGATTCTAATGGGGGATCTCAATCTGGAACCAGATACGGAGGGAATACATTTCCTTTCAGAGAAGATGAACGATTCCAAAAATATAGCTGAACTCGATTTCGGTCCTGAAGGTACATTTAATGGGTATGATTTTAGCAAACCGGTTAAAAGAAGGATCGATTATATCTTTACCAGTGATGATATCAAGGTGTTGAAATATGCCGTATTGAGTGATTCCTGGGAATTAAAATATCCTTCGGATCATTTGCCTGTTTTTGTTAAGCTGAAATTGGAGTCACCCCAGTAATATTATACATACTAACCGGAATCGGTATTGAACCGATCCCGATTCCCATTACCTTCCCACAGGATTGTTTTTTTATAATCCTCCTATTTGGTGATCCATAAGGGGGAAGGTAATTCCTGGTTAAAAATTTCATCGGTTACACTACCTACCATTAAAGCTGAGACAGCATTACTGCCTTTGTCGCTTAAAATAACCATGTCTGCATTTTCTTTTTTAGCCTCAGTTAAGAGTTTCTCGCCGATACTTGCATCCCGGCCGGGAAAGATCTTGATCTCACTTTTTTGCTCGTAATTGAGCTTTTTTAAGAATTTCTCCGCCTTTTCCCTTATGTGCGTTTCAATTTTCGGGGCCATCTCTTCTTTAACCAAATAAGGAGTAAATTGGACTGGTACATTAAATACGTGAACCAGATTGATTTTGGCTGACGTGAGGTCTTTAAGGCTGGTTCCTCTTTTAAAGGCCTGCTGAGAAGGTTTGGAAAAATCTGTTCCTATCCAAATATTATTAATTGCAGGTTGAGCCGTAGGAGGAATACTTAGTAAATCACATTTAAGCATTCGCAATAATTTACTGCTAACCACACCACTTCCTTTTCCCGATGGTTTGTTACCTAACATAGCAAGATCGATGGAGTATTTATGGGAGATGTAATTAATAAGCGATTCTGTATAGGGATCTTCAGAGATTAAAACCTCCCAGGGTGTTTTGCTTTTGAAAGAGGAAGAAATCTTTTCATCGAGTTCATCCCCGATAATCTTGTCCAGATTAAGGTCTTTTAATTCTTCTTTGAAGAGTTCTGATATTTCGTATTTTTTTATATTATGGACAAAATATACCTTTTCTACCCCGAGTAAATCAGAGAGAAACGAGGCATATTCAATTAAGGTGTCATCGGTTTTAGAAAGGTCTAAGCCTACCAGGATATTTTTTATTGCTTCCATGACTTGTTAATTTATTTTTTAGAAATCGGATTTTCTTTGCGTTTCTTGACAATGTTCGCCACGATTTCTTCATAATTCTCGAGTTCCTTTTGAGATTCTTTTTGTTTTATTTTCTTCAGATCTTCATCCAGGCCTTTATATAGGGAATAACACATAAAAAGGAGGATGAAAGCAAAGGGAAGACCGGTTACGATCGATGCCGTTTGGAGGGCCTGAAGACCGCCACCTACCAGCAATACTGCTGCAACGGCTCCTTCGGTAAGGGCCCAAAAGATCCGCTGTCCTACCGGAGCATCAATTTTTCCACCAGAGGTTAAACTATCGATTACCAGTGAGCCGGAATCGGAAGAGGTGACAAAAAATCCTGCAATGAGAAGCACCGCCACAAGGTTTAATACGATCGCTATAGGATATTCCTCCAGAAAGACGAAAAGAGCAATCGCCACGTCTTCATTAACCGCATCCACAATTGCATTATTGCCCAGTAGGGCTTCCTGGAGAGCTGAGCTTCCAAAAGCAGAGATCCAGAAAAATGTCACCAGGGACGGCACGATCAAAACTCCAAGAATGAACTCCTGAATTGTTCTACCCTTAGAAATTCGTGCAATAAACATCCCTACAAAGGGGGACCAGGCTATCCACCATCCCCAATAGAATACCGTCCAGCTATTTTGCCAGTCATTGCCGGTATAACTTTCGGTCCAGGTAGCTGTTTCCAGGAAACTGTAGAAATAATTCCCTGTATTCTGAACAAAGGATTTAAAGATAAATATCGTCGGACCCAGTACTAAAACCAGTAATAATAAAAGAACCGCAATTCGCATGTTCCATTCACTTAAAACTTTGACTCCCTTGTCGACTCCTAAAACCACAGAAATTGTTGCGATAAGTGTGATGCCTGCTATTAATATGACCTGGGTTGTGATGCCTTTGTCTATAGCAAAGACATGTTCAAGGCCGGCGGCTATTTGTTTGACCCCTAAACCCAGGGAAGTTGCCAAACCAAAGAGAGTGGCTAGCACGGCAAAGATGTCTATAATATTCCCAATCCTTCCATATATTCGATCTCCTAAAAAAGGATAGAAGACCGAGCGGATGGTTAGAGGCAAGCCTCTGGAATAAGCAAAATAAGCAAGGGCAAGGCCTACCAGGGCATAAATAGCCCAAGCATGAAAACCCCAGTGGAGAAAGGTGAAGTTCATCGCCTGTCGGGCCGCTTCCGGGGTGCCACCTTCTGTCATTGGTGGACTGTTGAAATGGAAGACAGGTTCGGAAATACTCCAGAAAAGTAATCCTATACCCATACCTGCACTAAAGAGCATGGCAAACCAGGATAGGGTTTTAAATTCTGGTTTGGCCTTGGGCCCGCCTATCCTTAAATTTCCAAATTTACTAAAGGCCAGGTAGACCATAAAGATCAGGTAGACGTTCACCGAAAGGATAAAAAACCAGCCTGCATTGTTGGCCACAAAATTCTGAATACGGTCAAAATAAGATTCAGCCTGTTCCTGGAAAACCAGGGTTAATACAATACTTGCAATGATTATGAAAGTAGAGGTAAAGAAAACCGGACCATTAAGCTCCAAGCCAAAAATGCTCGTTCTTTCGTCGCTTCTTACAACTTTTTTTGTCATAGTTTCAGTGTTCTTAATTAGTTGGTTTAGAAATAATATCCAAGGTTAATATTGAACCTTGCCTCCCATTTGGCATCTGGGTTTCCCTGTGCAAAATCGTCAATAAAGTTACCCCCTAGCCAGGAATGGTTATACCCTGCCGCATAGTCTATATAAGTATAAATCTGTCCGGCGGTCACCAGCACTCCAGTTACATTCATATAGGAATCGGTAAAGGATTCCTTTCTTTTTTTCATAAAGCCAAAATCGTTGTAAAATTCCAGGTTGGAAATAGGGCCCCAGTTTACAGGAATATTTCTGGAAATAGCCAGGGAATATAATTCAAAATCGGAGGCAACCTGGTAAGGTGCTCCATAAGCTGCCATGGTGATTTCATCGGAATTCTCGCCCGGAACATTTGCCGGGTTGTGCCCAGCGGTAAGGGCCTGGGCTTTTAGATTCCATCGCTTATGCGTAATTTCATAATGTGCCGCAAGTCCATAATGGTCCCCTGTTTCTTTGGTGTCCAGGTTATAAAGGGAACCATACTGAGCGGAAAATCCTAAACGGTTTGCCGCTTGGTCCCCGAATTTATAGACGAATTTTCCGTTGAATTGATTGATCTCTTTATTTCTTCCGGCCACATCATAGGAATAACGGCTTGGAGAAGACTCCGTTTCATTCCCAAATCGTAATTCTTCAGAATTTTTGAAAAAGGCAAGATGGTATTCAAAGGTCTCACCGTAATGGACATATTTTATCCCCATATCGTGGTCGTCTTCCAGACCCATGTAATAGGTGAGATTAAAGAACCAGTTATGAGAATTGTATTGCTGAATACCAAAGGGGACCTGGGTTAATCCAACTTGTATTTCATCCAAATCATTAAACCAGTAACCCATCCAGCCCTGTTTCATTACCCCGCCGCCAAAGGCATTAGCGTATAAGCGGTATTCCGCATTGAGGTATACCCCTTTATATTTTGCATTGAAGTTTACCCGAAAGATGTCATATCCAAAATCTCCTCCTCTGTTTTTTTGATCGTCTTTCCAGGAGGAAAGATTATAGTTATACCTAAGGGCCCCACCGACATCAATTTCAGGCTGATCCTGGGACTTACTTGTTAGCGGATATAGCAATATAGTCACAAGGAAAAAAAGAAAAATTCTGAGTCTCGATGAACTTAAGCAACAGTGCATTAGGCAACAAATTAGTTAGTTGCTTAAAGCTAAGGAATTAATTAGAAAACAGCGATTCAGGCTGGAAAGCTTAAGAAAACTTTAAAATTCATTTATCGTTTTCCTGATCTTTACCAGGCGCTTTAATAAAGCCTCGAGATATTGTAAATCCAGCATGTTGGCTCCGTCACTTTTTGCATTTGCCGGATCGAAATGAGTTTCGATAAAGAGCCCATCAACATGGTTCACAACGCCGGCGCGGGCTATTGTTTCGATCATATCAGGTCTGCCCCCTGTGACTCCACTGGTTTGATTGGGTTGTTGTAAGGAATGCGTGACATCCAGAACCGTAGGTGCAAATTCTCTCATGGTGGGAATGCCACGGAAATCTACAATCATATCCTGATAACCAAACATTGTTCCCCGATCAGTGACCATTACCTGCTCATTGTTGCAGTCCGTGACTTTAGTCACGGCATGTTTCATACTTTCAGGACTCATGAACTGGCCCTTTTTTAGATTAATAGTCTTTCCGGTATTGGCAGCAGCCACTACCAGGTCTGTTTGTCGCACTAAAAATGCCGGAATCTGTAATATGTCAACGTACTGGGCAGCAAGTTCAGCATCGTCCACTTCATGAATATCGGTGATGGTCGGAATATTAAATGTTTCGGAGACTTTACGAAGGATTTTAAGGGCCTTTTCATCCCCAATCCCTGTAAAACTATCTATACGACTCCGGTTAGCCTTTTTAAAAGAGCCTTTGAAGACATATGGAATTTCAAGTTTATCGGTGATTTCAACCACTTTTTCTGCAATGCGAAGCGCCATATCTTCACCTTCGATAGCGCAGGGGCCGGCAAGGAGAAAAAAGTTATTGGAATCTATATGTTTTAACTGCGGAATTTTATCAAGTCTCATATCAGAATTATTTCATGTGCAAAGATAGCTGAATTCGGTGGCAGGTGCAATTTTCCGGAAAAAAGGGAATTCCCTTATTTTATTGAGAAGAAAATAGCCCTTATTAATAGGATTTATCCGTATTTTTAATCCATTAATCCCCAGTGTAATGGAACTGCAAAAATGTCTTATCTCAGAGCTTCAGCATGAAGTGGTGCTTACCGAAAAATTCTTAAAGAGAATTCCACAGGATAAAATGAACTGGAAGCCACATCCAAAATCTATGAGTATCCGTCAACTAGCCAATCATCTGGCTGAAATCCCAAGCTGGATTACTGCTACCATGGAAATGGACGAAATGGATATGGAGGGCTATAAATCCCCCGATTTCGAAGAAATAGATGAAATTCTGGAGGTACTTCGTAATAATACGGCAGAGGCAGAGGCAGCCCTTAGAAAACCGGATTCCGCATTTGAGAAAAACTGGAAAATGATTAGTGATGGAAAAATCCTTATGGATATGCCAAAATTCAATGTACTTCGAATGATGGTATTAAATCAAATTCCGCATCACCGCGCGCAATTAGGAGTATATTTTAGACTTTTGGACCTTCCTGTTCCATCTACTTATGGGCCTTCGGCTGACGAGCAGTAATTGGTTTTAAAAAACAGGTTTCATCCCGGGATAATCTTTCCAGATACAAGCTTAATTTTTATCACCCATAAGACACTCTAGGCCATGTTCCGTTATTTATTCAGGTGCATCTCACTGAACAAGAGCTCGGAACGCACACAGTGTTACTTTTTACATTATTTTCCCATTTTCAGGATTTTAGCAGGGAATTCTTTAAAAATAGGCGTACCTTTGCAGACTTTTAAAAATGAGGCGCTTATATGACAGCTATTAAAAACATTGCAATTATTGCTCACGTTGACCACGGCAAAACTACCCTGGTTGATAAAATAATGTATCATTGCCGCTTGTTTCGCGACAATCAAAATACCGGGGATCTTATCCTTGATAGTAACGATCAGGAACGGGAACGCGGAATTACCATTACTTCTAAGAACGTTTCTGTTGTTTATAAAGACACTAAGATAAACATCATTGATACCCCTGGTCACGCCGATTTTGGTGGAGAGGTAGAAAGGGTATTAAATATGGCCGATGGGGTACTGCTTTTAGTAGATGCCTTTGAAGGACCGATGCCTCAAACCCGTTTTGTGCTTCAAAAAGCGATCAACCTGGGGCTTAAGCCTTGCGTGGTTGTAAATAAAGTGGATAAACCCAACTGTACTCCGGATGAGGTTCACGAGAAGGTTTTTGATCTTATGTTTGAACTTGGCGCCGAGGAATGGCAACTTGATTTTCCAACTGTCTATGGTTCTGCCCTGAATAACTGGATGAGTGAAGATCCGGATGTTAAAACCGATAATATAGAGCCGCTTTTGGATATGGTTCTTGAACATATACCTTCCCCGAAAATTGAGGAAGGAACCACTCAAATGCTAATTACTTCTTTAGATTTTTCTTCCTTTACCGGAAGGATCGCCATTGGCCGACTTCAGCGTGGAACCCTCAAAGAAGGGATGCAGGTTTCTCTTGTAAAACGAGATGGGTCCATCAAGAAAACCAAGATAAAGGAACTTTTTACTTTTGAAGGGCTTGGCCGTTTAAAGGTTCAGGAAGTGCAGGCGGGCGATATTTGCGCCCTGGTTGGATTGGAAGGTTTTGAGATTGGTGATACCATCGCTGACCTCGAAAACCCGGAAGGGCTTAAAACCATTGCTATTGATGAGCCAACCATGAGCATGTTGTTTACTATCAATGATTCGCCCTTTTTTGGTAAAGATGGTAAATTCGTGACCTCACGACACATAAAGGAACGTTTAACCAAGGAGCTGGAAAAGAACCTTGCTTTAAGGGTTGAAGAAACCGATAGTGCCGATAAATTTCTAGTTTATGGTCGTGGAGTTATGCACCTTTCTGTGTTGATAGAAACCATGAGAAGAGAAGGTTATGAACTTCAGATTGGTCAGCCACAGGTAATTATCAAAGAAATTGATGGGGTGAAAAGCGAGCCAGTAGAGGAACTTACCATTGACCTTCCTGAAGCGGTTTCAGGAAAAGCTGTGGAAATGGTAACAATGCGAAAAGGAGAGATGCTAAGTATGGAAACTCGTGGTGAACGTATGATCATCCAGTTTTTGATCCCTTCCAGGGGGATCATAGGTTTGAGAAACCAGTTACTTACTGCCACTGCAGGAGAGGCAATTATGGCGCATCGCTTTAAGGAATACCAGCCATTAAAAGGTGGAATTCCTCAAAGGCAAAATGGTTCTCTGATTTCAATGGAAAAAGGAAAAGCTATTCCTTATTCCATCGATAAGCTTCAGGACCGTGGTAAATTTTTCGTAGATCCGGGTGAGGATATTTATGAAGGACAGGTTATCGGTGAGAATTCCAGGCAGGATGATATGACGGTAAATATCACTAAAACCAAAAAGCTATCTAATGTTCGTTCTTCAGGAGCGGATGAAAAAGCTAAGATTGTACCTGCTATCAAGTTCTCCCTGGAAGAAGCACTTGAATATATTCAAAAAGATGAGTATGTCGAGGTCACTCCAAAGCATATCAGACTCAGGAAGATCTATCTTACCGAGAACGAGCGTAAGAGGAATAAAATAGTTTAAGATATTATAATAAAAGGCGCCATTGCAAAAGCAAAGGCGTCTTTTTTATTTCACTGACACATGGAAATTTTAGGAATAAGTCTTACGGAATGGATAGGTTATATCGCTTCGTTTTTTGTGGCCATTTCTTTCTTTATGAAGAATATCATTACCCTACGGATCGTCAATTCCATTGGCTGTATTGCCTTTATTGTCTATGGAGTAATGATAGATTCCTGGCCGGTAATCGCTACCAATGCTATAATTGTAGGCGTGAATTTCTACTACCTATTTATCAATAAGACTACTCGGGTACTGGCAGATGAGGTTAAGCCCTAAACAACAAATTCAGCATTGACCGGACAAGGTTATCAAACGGACTTTTGCACCACCTCGAATACTCTTTGTCCATCACATTTCAAGGTCTTTGAAGGGTATTTCAGTAAAAGTGCATAATCGTGCGTGGCCATAAGAATAGTGTTTCCATTCTTACTTATATCCTGAAGAACTTCCATCACTTCTACCGAGGTTTGGGGATCGAGGTTCCCGGTAGGCTCATCAGCAAGGATAAGTTCAGGATCATTGAGCAATGCTCTTGCGATAGCCACTCTTTGCTGTTCACCTCCTGAAAGCTGATAGGGATATTTAAAGCCTTTGCTTTTCATTCCAACCTTATCCAGCACTTCATCGATCTTATGCTCCATTGCTTTTTGATCTTTCCAGCCGGTGGCTTTCAGTACAAAAAGCAAGTTATTTTTAATATTGCGATCAGTAAGCAATTTGAAATCCTGGAAGACAACCCCGAGTTTTCGGCGTAAATAGGGGATATCTTTTTCCTTCAGAGTCCTAAGGTTATAATCAACTATGGTGCCTTCACCTTCAGTAAGTGGCAGGTCCCCATAAAGGGTTTTCATAAAACTACTTTTTCCCGTTCCGGTTTTTCCAATAAGGTAAACAAACTCCCCTTTGTTAACGGTTACATCAACTTCGGATAAAATAAGGCTTTCCCTTTGATAAATAGCGGCATTTTTAAGGTCCAGGATGGTCTCTGACATAGTTTTAGGATTTAAGGGTAAAAGTAAGAACTAATTTCACATAGTCAAATAGGTTCTAGTCTAAGATTATTTAAGAATAACGAGAATAATTAAATTGAGATTGTGGTAAACAATTGCTTATTTTTATAGCCTTTAAATACCAAATTCTATGAGATCAGTACTATTAGTAATCCTAAGCCTTGTTTTCTCCATTAATTTCATTAATGCCCAAAAAGGCGATGCGCAACATCCTATTGTTAAAGGTTATGGAGGCGTGTATAAAATCGAGGCTGCGGTTGAAATTCCCGAAAACAAACCAACCAAGCTCCTGGTCGATCTGATGAAGGCGGAAACCAGCAGAGGTAATCCTAATGCTGCTCCTGATTTTTCGAAACCCATCTGGGGACTGATAAATACGGCACGTTTGATGAATCTACACGGGGTAGGGGGCGTCTCAAGAGAAAATCTTGAGGTAATCCTGGTGGTTCACGGCCAGGCCGTGATATCGCTTCTCAATGATGAAACCTATAAAAGCTTTTTTGAAACCAATTACGATAACCCAAACCTGCCTTTACTTGAAGCCTTGCACAAGGCCGGTGTGGAAGTAGTGGTTTGCGGGCAATCTCTTATCGCCAGAGATCTGAAGAAAGCTCAGTTATTTGAACATACAAAAATAGCGCTGTCTGCATTAACCACAATTTCCAAAAGAGTGCAGGAAGGTTATGTAGTATACAACTTCTAATGCTAAGCTTTTTTTAAGTAGTCTGGGGACCTCTTTAGAGAACTGTATGTCAGTTTTTTGTGGGCCTATAGTATAAGTCCCCGAACATTTAAATAATTCGTCTGTCTAAATAACTTCTTTTCCAGGACAGGTAATGGGATTCTATTTTTTTACCCTTAACATAATTATCACTTTAAACCTGCGTTAATAAAGCAGGGTTTAAATATCTTTGAACATCAACTTAAATAAATTTTCATGAGACTTCACAAGGCATTCCTGCTTATTGCTTTTCTTTTTCTCTCTGTTTCGGGATTCCCGCAGCAGTCAGCGGCTTATACTCATGAGTTGGCCGATTTTAATCGGGCACTCGAACTCTATAACAATCAACAATATCTTGCTGCCCAGAACTTGTTTGATGAGGTGAAGGAAGAAACCGAAGACGAAAAAATTAAAGGAGATTGCGCGTATTATATCGCTAATGCCGCGGTACGGCTGAACCAGCCCGGGGCGGACAGGTTGATGGAGCGTTTTGTCACCCGCTATCCCACCAGCACAAAAACCAATACCGCCTATATCGATGTTGCCGATTATTACTTTGGGACTGGAAAATATGCCCTTGCCCGAAAATGGTATGACAAGGTCGATGAAAAAAGCATGAGCCGTAAAGATCGTGAACGTTATTATTTCAATAATGGTTATGCCTATTTCAGGGCAAACCAATATGAACAGGCCAAGACTTATCTCGAGCGTGTCCGGGATTCCAAGGAATATGGGTCTCAGGCCAAATACTATATTGGCTATATGGCCTATGAAGGCGATGATTACCAGGAAGCCAATGAAAATTTTGAGCAGGTAAAAGATAATGAACGCTACAGTGAAAACCTTTCTTATTTCCAGGCGGATATGAATTTCAAACTTGGAAACTTTGAGGAAGCCATAAAATTAGGGAAGGAACAACTTCCTAATTCCACACGGATCGAGCAATCTGAACTTAATAAAATTATTGGAGAAAGTTATTTCAACCTTCAGCAGTACCAGGAGGCTATTCCATACCTGAAGGAGTATCGCGGTATGCGCGGAAGATGGAACAACACCGATTATTACCAGCTGGGCTATGCCTATTACAAACAGGGTGATTATCAAAGCGCGGTATCTGAATTCAATAAAATAATCAATGGTAAAAATGCCGTTGCTCAGAACGCATATTATCACCTGGCTCAAAGTTACCTCAATCTGGATAAGAAACAGCAAGCTTTAAATGCCTTCAAAAATGCCAGTGAAATGGATTTTAATGCTAAAATAAAAGAGGATGCGAGTCTTAATTACGCCAAACTTAGTTACGAAATCGGTAATTCATACGAGAGTCCTTCCCAGGTGCTTATCAATTTCCTGGAAAATTACCCCGATTCTGAAGCTAAACCGGAGGTAGAAACTTTGCTCATCGACTCTTTTATTACTTCCAAGAATTATGAGGAAGCGATGAGGTTGCTGGAAAATAATCGAAATTTCAGTGATAAGCAGGCTTACCAGAAAGTAGCTTATTACTATGGGCTGGAGTTGTATGAAGAAGGAGATTACCATGAGGCTATCAAGAATTTTGAAAAGGCCCTGTCAGAACCGCGTAATCCAACCATAACCGCACAGTCTACTTATTGGAAAGCAGAAAGTGAATTCAATATTAATCGAATTGATCAGGCTATTATAGGATACAAAGAATTTAGTGGGATGAGCGCTGCCCAGGGTACACCAGAGATGGAAAATCTAGATTATAACCTAGGTTACGCTTACTTTAAGAAGAATGAATACGCTAGAGCCGCTGAGTACTTCAAGGAATATTCTTCCGATAATTCAAATGATAATGCGAGAAGAAACGACGCACTATTAAGGTTGGGAGATAGTTATTTTGTCACCAGCCAGTACTGGCCTGCGATGGAGGCTTACAATAAAGCTATTGATAATAAGGTCTCCAATAGTGATTATGCAGCATTTCAGAAAGCAATTAGTTACGGATTCGTTGGACGGAACCAGACCAAGCTCGAGGAATTGAACAGTTTTGTAAATCGCTATTCACGGTCCTCATATCGCGACGACGCCTTATATGAGCTAGGAAACACCTATGTTGCTATGAACAATAACTCGAAGGCCCTACAGGCGTATGATCGTTTGATCAGGGAGGTATCCGGCAGTTCTTTTGTTCCCAAAGCGATGCTTAGAAAAGCATTGATTTATTATAACTCCGACCAGGGTGAAAAAGCCCTTGCTGATCTCAAACGGATTGTAAATGATTATCCAAATACCCCAGAGGCCATGCAGGCAGTGTCTACAGCAAGGATGGTCTATGTAGATCTGGGGCGTACCGATGAATATGCCAATTGGGTAAGAAATGTGGATTTCGTTGAGGTAACCGATGCCGATTTAGACAATACCACTTATGAAGCGGCCGAAAATCAGTATTTTAATAATAATAATGAACGCGCTATAAGCGGCTTTGAGAAATACCTTCAGAACTTCCCCAATGGTATACACTCGATAAACGCTAATTTCTATCTTGCTCAGCTTTATTATCGTCAGGGAGATAAGGACAAGTCTGAGAAACATTATGAAGCTGTAGTAAACAAACCCAAAAATGAATTCACCGAGCAGGCCTTGGCGAGATTATCGGAAATCAAGCTTGAAAAAGGTCAGTATAATGAGGCTGTCCCTTTATTGGAACGACTAGAGAAAGAGACCACTTCGGAAGAGAACAGGATCTATGCGCAATCCAACTTGATGAAATCTTTCGATGAACTGGATAATCCGACAAGAGCTGCTTCCTACGCCGAAAAAGTACTTGGTAATTCTCAAGCTGATAGCCGAGCAAAAACCGATGCCCAACTTATCATCGCACGTTCAGCCATTAAAAATGGCGATGAATCCCGCGCTAAAACCGCTTATGCTGAGGTGCAAAAGAATGCCAAAGGAGAGCTCGCCGCAGAAGCCCTTTATTATGACGCTTATTTTAAACACAAATCCGGTAATTATGAAGCCTCTAATGCAGCGGTTCAAATTCTTGCCAAAGACTTTTCAGGATATAAGCGATGGGGCGCCAAAGGCCTTGTACTTATGGGTAAAAACTTTTATCAGTTGGATGATGCCTACCAGGCCACCTACATTCTAGAGAATGTGATCCAGAACTTTGAGAATTATCCTGAGATAGTACAGGAAGCAAAAACCGAACTATCACGTATTAAAGCTGAAGAGGCCAAGACCAACTCCTCAGTAGAAACAAATAATTAAAAGTCACTCAATCTACCCGATTATGAATAAAGTTTCGATAAAAGGAAGTCTGTTTTTAAGTTTATTCTTACTATGCGGAGTTCTTTTTGCCCAGGACCCCATTGGAAGTGAAACCGTTACTGTTGTAAAACCATATTCTCCCGAGGTGGGAGATGCCAATAAAATAAAAGAGCAACCAGTCCGTGCAGATTCCTTGGACCTGGAGAAAAAACCAGTTAAATACAGTATATTTTCTGTGCCGGTAGCCTCTACCTTTACTCCGTCTAAGGGGCGTGCCACGACAGTGGAGCGTTCCAGGCCTCCAAAGGTTTTCGATAATTATGCAACCCTGGCCTTTGGAAATTATACCAATGCTCTAGCTGAATTTTACAGTAATCTGGAGGTTAACCGCAGTGATAACTTTGGTATTTACCTACGGCATAAATCTTCCCAGGGGGGGATAGATGGGGTTGTTCTTGATGATAAGTTCTACGATACTGAAATGAATCTTAGTTACACTTCACGAAATCGTGATCTTGGCTGGAAGACCGAACTTGGCGGTGAACATCAGTTATTTAACTGGTATGGGATCGAGCCCTCGGCTGATCTAAGCGATACGGGAATCGCTGAAATTGACCCCAGACAAAACTATTATTCCGTATATGCAGGAGGACAAATTGAACTCTTTGATTCCTTTTTTGATAATGCTGAAGCGACTTTTAGACATACCGGTGATTCTTATAATACAGCGGAGAACCATTTTGATGCCACCGGAACTTTTGAATTTAATATTGCCGATGAGCTGGTCACCACTAATATCTATGCTGATATTTTGAATACTTCTTTCAAGGAAGATTATTTTAACGAGAGTGAAGGTCTGGATTTCACTTTTATGAATTTCGGTATTAATCCTAGCTTGCTGGTATTGAGGGATGATCTCACCCTGGATTTAGGGCTGGCTTTTTTCTATAGTTTGGATGCTGAAAACTCTGACAGTAATTTTTATATCTATCCAAGAGTATCTGCAAGCTATCGCCTTGCAGGAGAATACTTTACCGCTTATGCCGGAATAGAAGGAGATCTTGAGCAAAACACTTACTATGATTTTGTTCAGCAAAACCCTCATGTGTCACCAAACACCGCCCTTCGACCTACCAATAAAGAATACAATGCCTATGTGGGAGCTAAAGGTAAGTTAAGCAATAGTTTGGGGTATAATCTAAGAGGTAGCTATATTTCTGAACTCGATAAGCGTTTATTTCGCAGAAACCCTTACGGAAGTATCAATAATGATAGTGGGTATACCTATGGGAATTCCTTTAATGTGCGATATGACGATGTTAGAACACTTTCTTTTTTCGGGGAAATAAGTGTAGATGTTAACCGGGATTTCAGGCTTGCAGTAAATGCTGAAGCTTTTGATTATACTACCGACACGGAAGTAGAGGCGTGGAACTTACCCAATTTTAAGGCCTCATTGAACGCTGACTATCAAATTACTGAAAAATGGTATTCTGGGGCGAACTTTTTTTACGTAGGGGAAAGAAAGGATTTGAGTAGCTATGGTGATCCACAGCTAATGGACACCGAGCCTCAAACTATTAGCCTTGATTCTTACCTGGATCTTAACGCGCATTTAGGGTACCGCTTTAACGACCAGCTCTCAGCTTTTCTGAAAGGGAATAACCTTTTGAATAATGATTATATGCGTTGGACCAATTTCCAGGTTCAGGGCATCCAGGTGATGGCAGGAGTAACCTATAAATTCGATTTCTAAATAAGAAGGATTTTTTCAGAGAAATAAGAAAGAGCATTCCCTTGGTGGAATGCTTTTTTATTTTATTTCCACACTTATTTTTAAAGATTAGTTATTTTTCTGCACTTCAACGAATATTTTTCTAGAATTCAATAAGTTATTGTTTTTTTGAAAATGTATTACTTAACGTTTAGGCAACATTGGTAACTAAAAAATAATATAATATTGCAGCGCATAATTTTTAACCTATTTCTATCCCCAAATTTAAATGGCAAAGGCAAAAAAATTTAAAAGAGTAGACCGGAGTAAACCGTATTTGAATATACTGGATGTTCTGGTAAAGGAAAAAACCTTCCTGGCAATCGTAATTATAGGTATTATCATGGCCGGGATCGCTTCCGGGTATGCTCAGGCCGGGATGTGGCTGGGATTCTTTTTCGCGGCTTACGCAACAGTTGCCAACGACAGTATACAGTCTTTAGGTACTTTTATCGAAAGTAATAAAGCAAAGCGATGGTGGGTTTTATGGCTTTTCGTGGGAAGTATTTTTCTTCTAACCGTTGGTTTTAGTTGGGTGGTTTTTGATGGGGATGTGACCTATCAAAGATTACTTAGCCCTGATGGTACTTCAAAATACCCACATCCTGAGCGCTTTAGTTTCTGGCAGATCATCGCGCCTTTGGTTCTTCTGATCCTTACCAGGATGAGAATGCCAGTATCTACCACATTTCTTATTTTAAGTGTATTTAGTGCTGATACTTCTGGAATTACTTCCGTGGTATGGAAGAGTTGGAGTGGGTATATTATGGCCTTTATTCTGTCTTTCCTAGTTTGGTATTTTTCATATAACGTGATCAAAAAATACTTTAAAAGCAGAAAGGCCCATGGTGCCTGGACCGCGATCCAATGGACCGTAAGTGGTACGCTCTGGGCTGTATGGGTAATGCAGGATGGAGCTAACATAGCAGTTTTTCTTCCCCGGCAACAAAGCCTATTTGAGTTCATTGTTTTTGCATTAACCATATTCTTTGGCCTCGGGCTCCTGTTTTACCTTCGTGGAGACCGGATCCAAAAAGTCGTTAGTGAAAAAGTGAGAATATCGGACATTAGGGCAGCAACCCTTGTTGACCTGACCTATGTCATTCTGTTAATCTATAAGCTATTTATCAGTACCGTGCCTATGAGTACCACCTGGGTGTTTTTGGGAGTCATTGGAGGTAGGGAAATCGCCATTAGCCTAGCTCGAACCAAGAAAGGTAAAAAACACCGTAAGAAAGCCGGTAAGATGATTTTCAGGGATTTCGCCTATGCCATGACAGGCTTGTTTATATCGGTGGCTCTGGCAGCTGCTGCAAACCCCGGGATCAGAGAAGAAATTGCCAAAGCAATTACCAATCTGTTCTAACCTGAGATAATAAATAATTGAAAAATGCGCCTCAGGTAAGGCGCATTTTTTATTTTTAGACAAAATTAGGTTAAAATGAAGAAATTATTACTTTTTTTCGGGCTGCTGGCTATTCTGAATTCTTGTGATTCTCAAGAAAAAGAAACAGCAGATCTATTGGTTTATAATGCTAAAGTCTATACGGTTAATCCCGACTTTGAGATCGTTGAAGCCTTCGTGGTGAAGGACGGAAAGATTCTGGAAACGGGCCCGGTAGATGCTCTGAAAGATAAATACAATGCCAAAGAAAACCTTGATGTGGGTGGTAAACCGGTATTTCCCGGGTTTATAGATGCCCATGCCCACTTTTTCGGATTGGGCTTGCAGCAACAAAAAGTGGACTTAACAGGGACTAAAAGTTTTGAGGAAGTCGTTGGTCGCATTGTGGCTTTTCAGGAAGAAAGAAATGCAGATTTTATTACTGGTAGAGGATGGGATCAAAACGATTGGGAGGTTAAGAAATTTCCGGTGAAAGACACCCTGGATTTGCTATTTCCCGATACTCCGATTGCCATTACCAGAATCGATGGTCATGCCCTATTGGCTAATCAGGCTGCTCTGGATATGGCCGGTATTACTACAGAAACTCCTTTTGAGGGTGGAGATATAGAACAAAAAAACGGTAAACTAACGGGTATCCTGGTCGATAACCCAATGGGATTAATAAGCATGGCAGAGCCCGCTCCTTCAAGGGATGAACAGGTTAATGCCCTTTTGGAAGCACAAGAAATTTGTTTTAGTTACGGACTCACTACCGTTGACGACGCAGGCATTGCTAAAAGCACTGTCGAGCTCATTGACAGTTTACACCAGGCCGGCAAGCTTAAAATAAGAATTTATGCCATGCTTGGTAGTACGGATGAAAATCTTGATTATTACCTGGATAAAGACCCTTTTAAAACTGAAAGATTAAATGTTCGGTCGGTGAAATTTTATGGTGATGGAGCCCTTGGATCACGAGGTGCCGCTTTAAAAGAACCATACAGCGACCGTCCGGGCCATTTCGGAGCCTTGCTTTCTTCTCCAGAAGATTTTAAGAAAACGGCACAGCGGGTAGCCAATTCGAAATTTCAACTTAATACACACGCCATTGGAGATTCAGCCAATTTTCTGGTTTTGGAAACCTATGATAAGTTGCTTGATCAAAATGAAGACCGTCGCTGGAGAATTGAACATTCGCAGGTTATTGACCAGGAAGATTTTAAATATTTCAGTAAGAATATCATTCCTTCAGTACAGCCTACCCACGCTACTAGTGACATGTACTGGGCAGAAGACCGATTGGGCGAGGAGCGACTTCAAGGTGCCTACGCTTATAAAAGATTATTGGATCAGGCAGGAGTATTGGCTTTAGGCACCGATTTTCCTGTGGAAAAAGTGAGTCCGTTTCTAACCTTTTACGCCGCCACCGCCAGGCAGGATACCAATGAGTTTCCCAAGGATGGTTTTATGAAAGAGCAGGCCCTTTCCCGGGAGGAAACACTAAAAGGAATGACGATTTGGGCAGCCTATGCTAATTTCGAAGACCACGAAAAGGGAAGTATAGAGGCCGGAAAATTTGCCGATTTCATTATTCTGGATAAGGATATTATGGAAATCGAGGAGGGGGAAATTCCAGAAGTTAAGGTACTGGAAACTTATGTAAACGGAGAAATGGTAAACTAGATCAATTGGTCAAATTCGATTATCTTTGACTTTTAAAAAACAGAAAAATGAACGACGGATTATACGCAAAATTTCATACTAGTAAAGGAGAAATACTGGTAGCCCTGGAATATAAAAAAGTCCCGGGAACAGTAGGGAACTTTGTTGGCCTGGCTGAAGGAAACCTGGAAAACCAGGCTTTTCCACAGGGAAAACCTTATTATGACGGTTTAAAATTTCACCGCGTAATCCCTGATTTTATGGTTCAGGGGGGAGACCCACAGGGAACAGGAGTTGGTGGTCCGGGTTACAAGTTTGAAGATGAGATTCATCCCGATCTTAAACACGATGCTCCTGGAAAATTATCTATGGCCAATGCAGGTCCCGGGACCAATGGGAGTCAATTCTTTATCACACATGTAGAAACGCCCTGGTTAGATGGAAAACACAGCGTTTTTGGAAGTGTGATTTCCGGACAGGATGTGGTCGATAAGATAGCGCAGGGGGATCAGATCAAAGAACTCGAAATCATAAGAATCGGAGAGGATGCGCAAAAATTCAACGCAGTGGAATCTTTCCGGGTATTTAACGGCGCCAAGGCCGAACGTGAAGCCGCTGCCAAAAAACGGGAAGAGGAGCTCATGGGTGAAATTGCCCAGGGATTTAAGGCAACTGAAAGCGGCCTGAGATATAAGATCGAGAAAGAAGGTGAGGGCCAAAAGGCTGAAAAAGGGAAAACAGTGTCGGTGCATTATAAAGGCATGCTGGCTGACGGAACTGTTTTTGATTCCTCTTATAAAAGAAATCAACCTATAGATTTTCCTCTTGGAATGGGTCATGTAATCGCTGGCTGGGATGAAGGAATTCAATTATTGCGCGTTGGCGACCATGCCCGTTTTGTGATTCCATCTCATCTGGCCTACGGTGATCGTGGTGCCGGAGGGGTTATTCCACCAAATGCCAGCCTGGTATTCGATGTAGAACTTGTGGCGGTAAAATAGTACCCCATAATATAGAAAGATAAAACCTCACAGGTTAAGCCTGTGAGGTTTTTTAATATCACCATATGCCTATTTTGAATCCGGCTGTGGAGTCATTCTTAAATAAGATCTTATCTCTTTAAATCCTTTAGGAAACATTTTCTCTGCTTCTTCATTAGAAACCGATGGACTGATAACCACATCTTCTCCTTTTTTCCAGTCTGCAGGTGTTGCGACCTTTTGATAGGCAGTCAGTTGCAGGGAATCGATTACTCGGAGCAGTTCTTCAAAGTTACGACCTGTACTGGCCGGATAAGTGATCATGAGTTTAATGGTTTTATCGGGTCCGATCACGTAAACAGAACGTACCGTAAAGGTTTCATCTACTTTTGGGTGCATCATACCATATAGTTCAGAGACCTTCCGATCCTGGTCGGCAATAATGGGGAAATCGACCGTGGTTTGCTGTGTTTCATTAATATCTTTGATCCATTTTTTATGCGACTCTGAATCGTCCACACTTAAAGCAAGTACTTTAGTATTTCGCTTGGCAAATTCCTCTTTGTATTTGGCTACAGCGCCTAGCTCAGTGGTGCATACCGGGGTGAAATCTGCAGGATGGGAAAATAAAACCCCCCAGCTATCCCCTAAATAGTCATAAAAATTTATTTTTCCTTCTGAAGTATCTGC
Source organism: Salegentibacter profundi (assembly GCF_054121475.1). NCBI lineage: Bacteria > Pseudomonadati > Bacteroidota > Flavobacteriia > Flavobacteriales > Flavobacteriaceae > Salegentibacter > Salegentibacter profundi. The sequence goes on along the minus strand of NZ_JBSYGG010000011.1, from coordinate 43,892 downwards.
ATCGAAATTCGGTGCTTTATCTCCTAATTTTAAACAACTCATATCTCTATATTTTATAAAATTAAACTTCCCATAAATTTAAGAATTCACTATACATATAAACTGCGAAATATCAGGCTTTAGCAGAGTTTAAGAAAAGATTAACTCTTGATCAAATTCCGATTTAGGATTATTAGTTAAACCCGGAATATTAAAGGTGTTATAGGGATTAGGTCAACCTAGTCTTTGGCTAGTGTTCCGAATTTTCCTTCCATTTTATATTGCATCCTACACTGGGCTTTTGCTTATCAGAGACCTTTTTATTGGAGAGCACAGCATCCATAGCTTCCCTTAAGTCCCTGCCGTTAACCGGGATTCCGTTCCCAGGCCGCGAATCATCGAGTTGCCCCCGGTAAATGAGTTTCAATTCAGCATCAAAAAGAAAAAAATCGGGGGTGCAGGATGCCTTATAAGCCCTAGCTACGCTTTGAGTCTCATCATAGAGATAAGGAAAAGAGAACTGATGCTTTCGGGCTACCTCTTGCATATTATCAGGATGGTCTGCAGGGTAGTTTTCTACATCATTGCTCATTATAGCAGCAAATCCAATACCCTGCACCCGGTAATCTCCTTCCAGGCGTACAATTTCTTCGTTCACATGTTTTACAAAGGGACAGTGATTACAGATAAACATAATTAAGGTGCCTTTGTTACCTCTTACATGATCCAGGGTATAAATATTTCCGCTTATCACATCTCTAAGGCTGAAATGTGGGGCTGGCGTGCCTAAAGCCAACATGCTTGATTGGGTACGGGACATTTTTTTCTTATAAATTTACAAATTATACCCGGTTTTTGTCGATTTGTGTAATTTTCCTGAAAATTTAAACCAATGGAAATCTCCTGGAAAGATTTTGAAAAAGTAGAAATGCGAATTGGAACTATTATCGAAGTTCTTGATTTTCCTGAAGCCAGAATACCAGCTTATAAGATGAAGATTGATTTCGGTGATAAGGAAGGAGTAAAGAAAACTTCGGCACAGATCACCAAACGCTATAATAAGGAAGAACTATTAAACCGGCAGGTAATCGCCGTAGTTAATTTCCCGAAAAAACAGATTGCCAATTTCATGAGTGAATGCCTTGTATTGGGTGCGGTTGGCGAAAACCACGATATTGTTTTGATTCAACCTGGACTTCAGGTGGAAAATGGGCTGCTGATTCGTTAAGCTTAGTCCTAAAAAAAGGCCGGAAATAAAATTTTCCGGCCTTGTTCCTTTCCTTGGTATCTTACATTTGGTCTCCAAAGAATATCGCATTCATCAGGAGTTTGTTGGTTCCAAACCAAAAGGCCCTGAAATTGGTGTTATCTGTAAATAGTATAACATTTCCCCGTTTCATTTTGGCGTGTTTAAAGGGCACAGTTCCTGCCAGGGAGTCCAAATTAGGTTTACTTATATAACCGCTTAATAAAGGATTTTCTGAGTATTTTATCGGATTTTTATAGCTCTGCTTATCGGCTTCTACAAAAATAGTGGTATTTCTGAAGAGTGCAATTTTATCATCTTTATATCCGAAATTAACCGGGTGCGAACGATCGGTATTGGCTTCGAAAATAGCACCACCTATGCCTTGGGCTCCGGTAAAATCTCTGCGATCTTCAAAGGAAATATTCTCTGCCACTAAAGTGTCTTTCTTGATTTCTAAATCCATGAAATCGTGACGTTTCAGCCAGCGTGCCATATTTCGGTAACCTATAAGCGTCCCTCCTTTTTCTACCCAGGTTTTCAGTTTGTCAGCCTCATTTTTTCCAAGGCCTTTACCCCAGCTATTAGGAACGATAATATCGGTATAACGGCTGAGATCGGCACGGGAAAAACTGCGGGTATCCAACTTAGTGATTTTCATGTCATAGCGCTGGTCGAACAAATGCCATATCTCACCGGCATCATAGGGAGTTATCCCATCGCCAACAATTAAGGCGACCTTTGCAGGTTCCAGGGCTCTGAACTGGTTACTTCCCAGGTTAATCCCTTGGGTAAGACCGGTATTGATCGCACTGATTTCCACATTGGATTGGGTTGAAACTTTCTGCAGAAAGGCGTGAAGTTCCGAGGCATCCATCTCCTGGTTTTGAACGGGAATTAAAATGGTACCATAATCATATTGCTTATCTGCGCTGCTGAATGGTTTCATGCCCACCTTTGCCCTGAGTTCTTCTTCGAGAATCATATTCAAAGCTTTTGGGGCGTAGTAATCATGCCATTCCATCAGATAGGCGTATTCCGATTTTTCGATGGTAGGAATTTCGGGTTTTTGAAGGTCCTGGATTTGAGCTCCGGCGTTAGTTATCCGTACATCCTGAGCATAATCAAGATTGAAAGCCATTGGGAAATTCCAGGCAGAAATATCATAAAAAAGACTATCCTGGAATTTGGTTCGTTTTTCGAACATGGCTTCCACCAAACGATGTTGACGCTGATCTTTAGGAACTATATAAGTACTACCTTTTTTAAATTGCTTACCGCCAAATTCAGTATCCTGTTTTAACTGGTGAATTTTCACTTTATGTTTCTTGAGTATTTTAGCAAGTTCGTAAGCCGAAGAGGCATCTTCCGTACTTCCAAAAGCCCAGGCACCATTGCTCGCTGATTCCCGAGCATTCTCATAAAACGAGCGTTGATAGTTAAGCAGTTTGACACGCATCTTTTTTGCAGCTTCCAGAGTGGAGAGGGCCGCAGTGAATTGATTCCTTATAGTAAAAGGAAAGGTGAGAATACCGTTATCGGTTTCCTGCGCGTGTCCCCTGGAGCTTCCTTGTTCAAAAAGGATCCCTATGCTACCGTTAATATCGGGGAAGGTAGAACCTTTTCCATAATAAAAGTCGTCGTAATCCTCCTGGGTATAATAAAATGAACCCAACTCGTCAAAAGCTGCAGCATGGTATGTACCTATTTCCCTGGTAAGATCCTGATTTATATCTGGTGTTAATGGGTGGGTTCTTGATGGAATCCCAGGCTGAAAGAAAAAGGTGGAATTTGATCCCATTTCATGGTGATCGGTCAGGATATTGGGATACCACTTATGGAAGGTTGTTAATCTGGCCTGGGACTCTGCCAGTTGAACCGGAAGCCAGTCGCGGTTCATATCAAACCAATAATGGTTAGTCCGGCCTCCAGGCCAAACTTCCCGGTATTCCCGGTCCTGGGGATCGGGATTAATGTTTTTACTTTTATTGGTGTTGGCCCAGTAAGCAAAACGTTGAAGTCCATCAGGGTTAAAGGCAGGGTCAAAAAGAATAATGGTATTTTCAAGTAGGTCTTGAATTTCAGGTCCCTCGGCTGCTGCAAGATAATAGGCAACAAGTAATGCAGCATTGGAGCCACTGGCTTCATTTCCGTGAATAGAGAAACCCTGGTTCACCACTACAGGCATCTCTTGAGTATCAAGGTCGGAAGCCCCCTCCTGGGTTAAGGCCAAATGGTTCTTTCTTAAAGTTTCTAAATTCTCATGATTCTTTTCGGAAGTTACAGTGAGCAACACCAAAGGGCGGCCCTCGTAGGTATGGCCCCGGGTTTCCATAGTGATCCGAGGACTAATTCTATCGAGTTCTCTCATGTAGTTAAGAAGCAGGTCATGACTGACGTGCCACTGACCGGGAACATAACCAATAATGTCCTGGGGTTTTGGGATGTCCTGGTCGTAGGTCACATGATCGGGTAAGTAGTAATCCAGGCTTAGGTCTTCTTCCTGGGCCTGAATTTGCAGGCAAAAAATGAGGCTTAGGGTGGTAATTATTATTCGCATTCGTAATTTTTTTTAAAATCCTGAATATAAAAAAACCGTCCGGAAAGATGGGGACGGTTTGTAGATAAAATTTTCTAAGTAACTTTTTAAATATCGTCAAAACTCACATTGGTGAACTTTTCAGCCGGGCTATCTTCTCCGTTGGCAGAAGCCTCGGTGTCAAATTCCTTTTTGTAATCCTTTTGATGACGCTCGCTAATTACCTCTTCTCCTTTTTCAGAAACAATGTAATCGGTCATTTCCTGCAGGATTTCCTGGAAACCGGCAAAATCCTCTTTGTAAAGGTAAATTTTGTGTTTTTTGTAGAAAAAAGAACCATCGTCGTTGGTGAACTTTTTGCTCTCGGTAATAGTGAGGTAATAATCATCGGCACGGGTGGCTCTTACATCAAAAAAATAAGTTCTTCTTCCGGCCCTTAACACTTTAGAGAATATTTCTTCTTTTTCCATCATTCCATTATCACTCATAAATTGATTCTTTAATAGTTAGTTTTTGTGTTGCTCAAAAATCTAAAAATTTTTAACATTCCCCAAAATTATTTCACATTTCTTTTTCATTTAACTGTTTTGCATAAAGTTCCTTATAATAGCCATCCTGATTTAATAATTGGGAATGAGTGCCTTGTTGAACTATCTGGCCGTCTTCCAGAATGATAATTTTATCGGCATTCTTTGCTGATGAAATTCTATGGCTTACTATAATGGTTGTTTTATTGGCCGAAATACGGAAAAGATTGCTCAAGATTTCTTCTTCGGTTTCGGTGTCAACTGCGGATAGACAGTCATCAAACAACAGAATCTTAGGGTCATGAATAATGGCACGCGCGATAGAGACTCTTTGTTTCTGGCCTCCGGATAGGGTTATTCCCCGTTCTCCTAATACCGTGTCATAACCTTTACTGAAACCTACAATATTTTGATGCACCGAGGCATTTTTAGCGGCCTCCATAATCTCTTTGTCACTCGCATCTGTTTTTCCGAATTTGATATTGTTTTTTATAGAATCGCTGAAAAGAAAAGCGTCTTGCGGTACGTACCCAATACTCTTTCTAAGGCTATGCAGATTAAGCTCCTGGATGTTACGGCCATCTACAGTGATCTCACCATTTTCCACATCATAGAGTCTTCCTATCAGTTCCAGGATAGTGGATTTGCCAGCCCCTGTTTTTCCGATTATTGCCAGGGTTTCTCCGCTGTTAATTTCAAATGAAACATTTTTCAAGGCGGTGATGTTGGTATCATCATAGGTAAAATTCACATTTTTAAAAGCGATGTCTCCTCGGATATCATCCGGAGATTGCTTTGGACTGGTGATCTCTGGTTCCTCATCCAGGAATTCGTTGATACGTTCCTGGGAAGCTTCCGCCTGCTGGACTAAGGAGGTAACCCATCCAATAGAAGCTATGGGCCAGGTGAGCATATTGACATAGAGGAGGAATTCTACAATGACACCCAGGTCTATAAGACCATTGATGTATTGCCGACCACCGATATAAATAACAAGCACATTACTGATTCCAATAAGCAAAACCATAAGAGGAAAGAAAAATGCCTGTACTTTTACCAGGGCGATATTTTTATCGCGGCTGCCATTAGAAAGCTCGGTGAAATTCTCATTGGTTTGGGGCTCTATTCCATAGGATTTTATCACTGCAATTCCACTAAAACTTTCCTGGGTGAAGGTGTTTAGTTTCGACAGGTATTGCTGCACAACAGTACTTCGTTTATGGATAGCCACACTGATTTTATATATAGCAAAGCTTAGCACGGGTAGGGGCAGCACCGTGTAGAGTGTCAGTAAAGGAGCCGCCTCAATCATAAAGATTAATACCACAACACTGGAAGTAAGGGTAGTCACACTATACATTAAGGCCGGACCAAGATACATTCGTACTTTGCTGACATCTTCGCTAATTCGGTTCATTAGATCCCCGGTTCGGTTCTTCTTGTAGAAATTAAGCGATAATTCCTGATAATGCTTATAGACTACGTTCTTTAGATCAAATTCGATATGCCGTGAAACTACAATAAAGGTCTGGCGCATTAAAAAAGTAAAAAAGGCGGCGATAAGTGTGGCTCCTATAATCAGTAGGATATTCCAGGCCAGTTCATCCTTTACGATTTCAATATCGGTAACCTCTCCATTGATATACTCCTCGATGATATTGGTGGATCTTCCGGCAAGCGGAATATAGAACAAAGCGAAGATTCGTGCTGCCACTGTGATGATAAAGCCAATGATCAATCTCCACTTATATTTGAGAAAAAATTTATTGAGGGATCTAAGGTGTTTCATTCAGGATAAGCCAAATTTTTGAGAATATGCCATTTTAACAGGTCTTAAAATACTCTTTATTAAATTATTGATTATTTTTGCTAAACGATTTTCAGAAATATTGAAAATCATAAATTTAAAACCTTACAAGTTATGCAAGTTGACGTTTTAAACGCTAAAGAGCTAAAAAAAGCCGCGCCGGTCTTCGGACAGCTTTCTTTTGACAACCATGAACAGGTGGTTTTTTGTAACGACAAAGATACAGGATTAAAAGCAATAATAGGAATTCATAATACGGTTTTAGGTCCTGCCCTTGGCGGCACACGTATGTGGAACTACAGCAGCGAATGGGAAGCCCTTAATGATGTGCTTCGTCTATCGCGAGGAATGACCTTTAAAAGTGCGATCACCGGTCTTAATCTTGGTGGTGGTAAAGCGGTTATCATCGGTGATGCTAAAAAGGATAAGTCTCCTGAACTCATGCGGAAATTCGGGGAATACGTGCACTCTTTAGGCGGGAAATATATCACTGCTGAGGATGTAGGAATGGAAACTTCAGATATGGATACCGTAAGAGAGGTGACACCATATGTCAGTGGAATTTCAGAATCAAAAGGAGGTTCTGGAAATCCTTCTCCTATAACCGCATACGGAGTCTACATGGGGATGAAAGCTGCTGCAAAATATAAATTCGGAAGCGATAGTCTGGAAGGAAAAACCGTGATGGTTGAAGGAATTGGTCACGTTGGCGAAACCCTGGTGGACTATCTTACTAAAGAAGGGGCAAAGGTGATGATCAGTGATATCAATGAGGAGCGATTGGAAGAAGTAAAGAAAAAATACGGAGCTGTTATTTTTAAGGATACAGATATCTATAGTGCCCAGGTGGATATTTACGCTCCCTGTGCCCTTGGCGCTACCGTTAATGACCAGACTATAAATCGTCTTAAAGCGAAGATCATTGCAGGTGCTGCAAACAACCAGCTTGCCGACGAGCTTGTCCACGGAAAGCTTCTGCAGGAGAAGGGAATAGTGTATGCGCCGGATTTTCTGATAAATGCCGGGGGAATTATCAATGTTTACGCCGAGCTTGAAAAATATGGGAAGGAAGAAATTATGCGTAAGACGGAAAATATCTATAATACTACTCTTGAGATCCTTCACACCGCAGAAAAGAACAATATGACTACGCACTTTGCTGCGCTTAAAATTGCTCAGGAAAGAATTGACGAGAGAAAAAAACAAAATTTGAAGTAATCTATTTCAAAAGTTTGATATTTTTGCAGGGCGAAGGATAACATCTTTCGCCCTTTCTAATTCTAAAAAAGTTCTTTTACACTTATGTTGACAAGAAGACATATTCGAGTTAAGGTGATGCAATCGCTTTACGCCTTTCATCAAAGCCAGAACGATAACCTGGCCACAGAAGAGAAATTCCTGATTAAAAGCATGGAGGAGATGTATGACCTGTTTCTTCTTCAGCTAAGTCTTATTACCGAAATAAGGCAAAAAGCCGAAACTTTTTTAGAAAAATCCCAACAAAAACATCTGGCCACCACAGAGGATAAGGATCCGAACCGTAAATTTTTAAATAACCGCGTCTTTGCCCTGCTTCAGGATCACGAAAGTTTACAAAAAGCCCTGGAGGATCGTAAAATCACGCATTGGAGCCGGGATGACGAATATGCGGCAATCATCTGGAATGAATTGAGGCAGAGTGATATGTATCAGGCCTATATGGCCACCCGGGAATCCAGTTTTAAGGAGGATAAAAACTTTATCATACGGATTTTTAAAGATATCATTGCGCCTAACCAAAAGTTATATGAGTACCTGGAGGATAAGAAATTAACCTGGTTGGATGACCTGCCCCTGGTAAATACAGCCATTGTGAAATTGCTTCAGAAATTAAAAGACCAACCTGGCAACTCTTTTAACCTTCCAAAATTATTTAAGAGCGATGATGATAAAGAATTCGCCAAGGAACTGTTCAGAAAAACCTATCTCAACGATGAAACTTTAGCTGATGAAATGCTGGGGAAAACTCCAAACTGGGACAAAGATCGCATCGCCGAAATCGATATGTTACTTATAAAAATGGCTATTTGTGAATTCTTGAAATTTCCCTCCATTCCGGTTAAAGTAACCATTAACGAGTATCTGGAACTGGCCAAGGAATACAGTACCCCCAAAAGCAGTATTTTTATCAATGGGGTTTTGGATAAACTTTCCAAGGAATATTCAGAAAACGGCAAACTAAATAAAATAGGTCGCGGCCTTATGTAGCACCGAATTTTTTAGTAATTTTAGCCTTTAAACCTAAAAAACAAGTAAAATGAAAAAAGGATTTTTAATGATAGCAGCAGTTGGGGCGATGCTATTTTCTTCTTGTAAAGATAACACTTCAAGTGCCTCAGATAAAGTGAAAGCAGAAAATGTGGAGACCGCGGCCGAACGCGATGCTCAGGCTACGGTTTACCCTGAAATCAGTTTCGAGGAAGAAGAGCACGATTTCGGTAATATCCCAAAAGGAGAAGCGGTGGAACATACCTTTAAATTTACCAATACTGGAAAAGCTCCTTTGGTAATTACAAATGCAAGTAGTTCCTGCGGATGTACCGTGCCCACTTATCCTAAAAACGAATCCATCCAGCCTGGAGAAACCAGAGAGATGGTCGTGAAATTTGATGGATCTGGAAGAGGCCAGGTAACCAAAACAGTTACCTTAAATGCCAATACCGAAGCCGGAAAAGAACGTATAAGAATTAAGGCTTTTGTAGAATCTGATGAAAACGCGAGCTAATAAATGGATCAATTAACCCAGTTTGCCCCAATAATCTTAATGTTTGTAGTGGTGTATTTCTTTATGATACGCCCACAAATGAAACGTGCTAAACAGGAAAAGAACTTTGCCGCCGAACTTAAAAGAGGTGACCGGATCGTTACCAAAAGTGGTATGCACGGTAAGATTGTTGATTTTAGCGAAAAAAATAATGCTGTAGTTATTGAAACCGGTGCAGGAAAGATCACTTTCGACCGCTCTTCCCTTTCAATGGAAATGAGCAGAAAGCTCAATGAACCGGCCAAACCAGAGAAATAAAAAAATAACTATACCGTTTCAATAAAAAAACCTCACTAATTCCTGTGAGGTTTTTTTATGCAGCTGTTTACCAGGTATTTACTGGTGTCTTTCAGCAGTAAGTTCGGCAATTTTTACGATAACCTCTGAAGCTTTCTGCATGCTCTCCACTGGGATATATTCATATTTTCCGTGGAAATTATGTCCTCCGGCAAAAATATTAGGACAGGGCAATCCCATATAACTTAGTTGAGCACCATCGGTACCCCCTCGGATTGGTTTAATGATCGGCTTAATATTAACTGCCTGCATGGCATTCTCAGCAATTTCAACAATATGCATTACCGGTTCGATCTTTTCACGCATATTAGCATACTGGTCCTGGATTTCAATTTCGATACATTCATGCCCGTACTGTGAACAGATCTCATTTTTAAGATCACTCATCATTATTTTTCTGGCCTTAAAGTGTTCCTTATCGTGATCCCGAATGATATATTCCAACTGGGTTTGCTCCACATTGCCTTTTATGCTGCTCAGGTGGAAAAAACCCTGACGATCCTCCGTGTGTTCCGGGGTTTCCAGTCGTGGAAGGGAACTGATGAAATCCTGGGCGATGTACATGCTATTGATCATTTTATCTTTGGCATACCCAGGGTGGACACTTTTTCCCTGCACTTTCACAATGGCCTGTGCAGCATTAAAATTCTCAAACTCCAGCTCTCCGATCTGGCTTCCATCCATAGTATAAGCCCATTGGGCCCCAAATTTTTCAATGTCGAACTTATGCGCTCCTCTTCCGATCTCTTCATCAGGGGTGAAGCAAACTCTTATTTTTCCGTGAGGAATTTCGGGGTTATCCAGGAGGTATTGCATAGCGGTCATGATCTCCGTAATTCCCGCTTTATCATCGGCACCCAAAAGACTGTTGCCATCAGTAGTGATTATAGTCTGGCCTTTATACTGGGCCAGCTCTTCAAAATATTCAGGGGAGAGAATAATGTTTTTTTCCTGATTTAATACGATCTCGTCACCATCATAATCCTCTATGATCTGAGGATTGACATTGCTTCCGTTGAAATCGGGAGAAGTATCAAAATGTGAGATAAAGCCAATGACCGGAACCTGGTAGGCTACATTAGCTGGGATGGTAGCCATGACATATCCGTTTTCATCTATATCGACCTCACTCATGCCCATCTGGACAAGTTCCTCGGCTAACTTTCGGGCGAGAACCCATTGTTTTTCCGTACTGGGAGTGGTGGTACTTTTGGGATCGCTTTGGGTATCGATTTTCACATAACTTATAAATCGATCTATAATCTGCTTTTTATTGGTCATTGGTTAGTAGTTTAGCCAAAAATAGACATTCGTTAATTTGCCTCAAAACCTTTTAAGAATAGGCTAAGTTATTTTATGATTTCATTTATTTTTGCACAAACCAACTACCATGTATAAATCATTAATAAGGTCGCTTTTATTCCACTTTGATCCGGAATGGGTTCATCATTTTACTTTTACATCTTTAAGAAATTTTGGGAAAATTCCCGGAATAAGAACCTTGCTACGAAAAAAATTTCAGATAAATGATCCACGTCTGGAAAGAGAGCTTTTTGGAATTAAATTCAAGAACCCTGTAGGTCTTGCCGCTGGCTTTGATAAAGATGCAAAACTATATCAGGAACTTGACGATCTTGGATTTGGCTTTATTGAAATAGGAACCTTGACCCCAAGGCCACAACCTGGGAACGAAAAAAAACGACTCTTCAGATTAAAGGAGGATAAGGCTATCATAAACAGGATGGGGTTCAATAATGATGGTGTTGAGGCAGCCGTTAGACGACTTAAAGCCAATAAAAATGTCATTATCGGCGGGAACATAGGGAAGAACAAGATAACGCCCAATGAAAAAGCTAGTGAGGATTATAAGATTTGTTTTGAGGCCCTCTTTGATTATGTAGATTACTTTGTAGTAAACGTGAGTTCTCCAAACACCCCGAATTTAAGGGAGCTCCAGGATAAAGAACCCCTTACAGCTCTTTTGAATAGCCTTCAAACATTAAATGCTAAAAAACCAGTACAAAAGCCAATTTTACTGAAGATTGCTCCAGATCTTAGCGATTCACAATTGCTGGATATCATTGATATTGTTAAGAATACAGGGATCGCCGGGGTGATCGCCACCAATACCACTATTTCACGAGAGGGGATACATTCGAAGCACAAAGAGGAAATCGGAGGGCTAAGTGGAATGCCATTAAAGGACCGTGCTACAGAGGTTATTCGTTTTCTCTCTGAAAAAAGTAACAAGGCTTTCCCGATCATTGGGGTGGGAGGAATTCATTCTCCTGAAGATGCCCTTGAAAAACTTGATGCCGGAGCGAGCCTGGTGCAGTTATATACCGGTTTTATCTATGAAGGACCGGGCCTCATAAAAAGAATTAATAAGGCGCTTTTAGCCAGAGTATAAGGTATTGTACGAACAGATCCTCCCTTTTTTAACCGCTTCTATGATCCTGACCATTTCTCCGGGACCCGATATCATTTATGTGATGGTACAAGGTATGGCCAACGGCAGAAAATCAGGATTTGTTACTGCCTTGGGCCTTGCCGCGGGAATCATCATACATACCAGTCTTGTGGCTTTCGGAGTTTCTGCCATTATAAAAAGTTCTCCAACGCTGTTTTTTATCATTAAGCTTTTCGGGGCCCTGTACTTGTTATACCTGGCTTACCAGGTAAGTCAAAGCGATCCTGAAGTAGCTTATTCTACCGGCGGCATAAAGAAAAAGTCCCTGGTGGGCTTGTTTAAACAAGGATTTATAATGAATGTATTAAATCCCAAGGTCACCATCTTTTTTCTTGCGTTTTTTCCCGGTTTCCTATGGGAGCCCGAAGGGAATACCGTGCTACAATTTTTTATTTTAGGAGGTATTTTTATGCTTCAAACTGTGTTGATTTTTGGTTCGGTTGCTTTACTGGCAGGAAAAATCTCGACTTACCTAAAGCAGCATAAGCAGTCCGGTGTGATCTTAAAGTGGTTGCAGATCTTGGTCTTTTTAGGTATCGCTATTTTAATTATGATCTAAAAAACAAGGGCGCCAGTTTTTTGTCAAATGAATATCGGGAATCTGGTTTTCCGCCTTTGATTTATATGAATTTTATTGAAGGGGATATTTTTTTAAATATTCTCTAAAATAGTATCTTTGGAGGCTATGGGGAAAATCAAGCTCATCGAATGTCCTAGGGATGCCATGCAGGGTATTAAAACATTCATTCCTACGGACAAAAAAGCGCAGTATATCCAGGCTTTGTTGCGTTGCGGCTTTGACACCATAGACTTTGGCAGTTTTGTATCCCCTAAAGCCATTCCCCAAATGGCCGATACCGCTGAGGTTTTGTCCAAGCTGGACCTTTCAGCCACAAAAAGTAAATTACTGGCTATAGTAGCTAATACCCGGGGAGCCACAGATGCCTCTAAATTTGGGGAGATAGATTACCTAGGTTATCCCTTTTCGATATCAGAAAACTTTCAGATGCGAAACACCCACAAAACTATTGCCGAATCCGTAGAGATTCTCAAAGAGATCCTGGAAATTGCCAACCACAGCAATAAGGAGGTGGTAGCTTACCTTTCCATGGGCTTTGGCAATCCTTATGGTGATCCCTGGAACCTGGATATAGTAGGTCGGTGGACTGAAAAACTTTCGGCAATGGGCGTAAAAATTCTTTCACTCTCCGATACTATCGGAACATCTTCCCCGGAAAATATCGAATATCTTTTTTCAAACCTTATTCCCAAATACCCCAATATAGAATTCGGAGCACACCTTCATACCACTCCTTCTAAATGGTATGAAAAAGTTGATGCAGCATACAGAGCCGGGTGTACCCGGTTTGATGGCGCCATTCAGGGGTTTGGGGGGTGTCCGATGGCAAAAGATGAATTAACGGGTAACATGCCTTCAGAAAAAATGCTTTCATATTTTAATTCCAGGAAAGCGGATACCAATATCAAGATGACCAGTTTCGAGTCTGCCCATAATGAAGCGACTAAAATCTTTTCAAAGTATCACTAGAAAATCCGTCCAGACGAAGAAAGTTGAATTTTATTTAAAATAAGTCTAAATAAAGGTTGTTGTAAAATATTTTCATTTATATATTTGTGGCCTAATATTTAATCAGTCTAAATAAAATAGAAAATGAAAAAGTTTTTGACTACGCTAGTCTTAGGAGGTTTTGCACTTACATCTTGTACCTCAGATGATCCTGTAGTTCCGGAAGAAAATCAGCTTGAGGTTCCGGCAAATTACTCGTTTGAGAGAGAAGCTGCATCTACCGTGAGTTTCCCTGGCCAAACCCTGCGTTTAAGTATGTTTAAGGAATTGTTTACCTCTTTCCAGGACTTTGACAATGCCACCCAGGCTAGTATGTCCAATATGTTTTCTAATGAAAATGAGCCGTTCTTAGCCGATGAACTCAATGAAAGCTCTAAAAGTATCAAAAGTAAAGTAGCTGCTTCAAAATTATATTTTTCTGCCAATACATTGGAGAGCAATGAGATTAAAGCAGATTTTGAATCGTTTATAGATATTCAGGCCAGCGAGGTCTTTCCAAATGAAAATGAATTGGCCGCTCCTGGTAAAGCAGGTCAAATTGCAGCGGGTTCTAAGGTGCGTTATATAGATGGAAAAGCTTTGGAGGCTGATCAGGCTTTTGCTAAGGGTCTAATCGGTGCCTTGGTAGCAGACCAGATCCTCAATAACTACCTTTCCGTTGAAGTTCTTGATGAAGGTGATAACAGGGCCAAAAATCAGCAAGGAATTGTAGAGGAGGGGAAATCCTATACCACCATGGAGCACAAGTGGGATGAAGCCTATGGATACCTTTATGGAGATCCTTCTATTCCCGGTGAAGATCCAAACAGTGTTTTAAATGAAAGTAATGACATCCTTCTTTTTAAATATATGGGGAGTGTCAATAATGACAGCGATTTTGAAGGAATTGCTGAAGAAACTTTTGAGGCTTTTAAAACCGGGAGAGCGGCCATTGTGGCTGGCGATTATGAGCTTCGCGACAAGCAGGTCGAAATTATCCGGAAAAATATCTCAAAAGTTATTGCTGTGCGTGCCATCTATTATTTGCAGTCCGGTAAAAAACAACTGGCCAATGGCGAGCAAGGCGCCGCTTTCCATTCCCTATCGGAAGGCTATGGGTTTATCTATAGTCTTAGGTTCACCCATAATCCAGCAACAGGTGCCCCTTATATTTCAGCAGAAACAGTAGCGGATTATCTCGAGCAGTTAATGGCCGGAGACGGGTTTTGGGATGTAACCCCAGAAACCCTGGATAGTATTTCAGAAGATATTGCAGCTGCTTTTGATTTTAGTGTTGCACAGGCAGCTGAATAATTTAGTGAAAAGAAACCAAAACGAACCGGGATTGAAGCATTGGCTTTAATCCTGATCTAATTTAAAGATTATGAATAAGATACTTAGATTCTCAATTTTGCCTTTGTTTGCTGCTCTGCTTTCCTGCAGTAGCGGAGACGACAAAGGGGATGATACCAAAATCGATGATTTTGACAGGGGAGAAATGCTTCAAAACTGGGCTGATAATATTATCATCCCTTCCTTTGAAAATTTTGAAGGCTACACCCAGGATCTTCAGGATAAAACCCTGGCTTTTACTCAGGAGCCTTCAGAGGCAAAACTACAAGATTTACGTAGTGCTTATCAGGAAGCTTATCTTGAGTTCCAAACTGTTTCTTTATTTGAAATAGGAGAGGCTGAAGCGGTAAATTATCGAAATTTTTTGAATACATATCCGTTGGATGCTCCTGGAGTTGAAGCGAAAATATCCGCTAATGATTTCAATCTTGAATTACCTTCGTCTTACGATAAACAGGGATTCCCGGCATTGGATTACCTGCTCAATGGACTCGGGGAAACCGATGCTCAAATCGTTGAATTTTATAGTGCCAATGAAAATGCTGAAGGATATAAAAACTATCTCGAGGATGTGTCAGAAAAGATAAACGCCTTGACCAAAACAGTTCTTTCAGGATGGGAGAATTCTTTTAGGGATGAATTTGTTGCCAATACAGGCTCTACCAGTACTGGATCCGTAGATCGGTTTACAAATGATTACGTGATGTATTTCGAAAAATTTCTCCGTTCAGGGAAAATAGGAATTCCTGCGGGAGCTTTTACTGGGAATCCTGTGCCGGGCGCCGTGGAAGCGTACTATTCTCCCTCCCTGTCTAAATCACTGTATTTAAAAGCACTGCAAAGCACCCAGGATTTCTTTAACGGACGTCATTTTAACGGAAACCAGAATGGTCCTGGTTATGATGATTATCTTGACTACCTCAATACAATAAAAGGTGGTGAGGATCTAAGCGGGCTTATCAACGGCCAATTTGAAGTGATAAAACAACAGGCCACTTCACTGGATCAGAATTTTGTGAGCCAGATAGAAAACAACAATAGTGAAATGCTGGCCGCTTTTGATGAGCTACAGCAAAACGTGGTTCTGTTGAAGGTAGATATGATGCAGGCACTTTCCATAAGTGTCGATTACGTGGATTCTGACGGTGATTAATATATCCGCATGAACCAGTGGTTTCCATCATATTTTAGTCAAAAAACCGAGGCTGCTCCCTTAGCGGTTTTTCGGATCTTCTTCGGTTTTATGATGCTTGCTAGTATCATTAGATTCTGGTTAAATGGATGGATCGAGAAATTATATATACTTCCGGAATTTTCATTTTCCTATTATGGATTTGACTGGGTGAAGCCCCTTGGAGGCTTTACCTATGTCATTTTCATTATTTGTGGGCTCTCCGCCCTAATGGTGGGGCTAGGCTATAAATACAGATTGGCCATTATCACCTTTTTTCTCAGCTTTACCTATATAGAGCTGATGGATAAAACCACTTATTTAAACCATTATTATTTTATTAGTATTCTGAGTTTTTTGCTCATATTTCTTCCTGCCAATACTTATTTTTCCGTAGATGCAAGGAAGAACTCCAATTTGGCTTATCAAAAGGTTCCACGCTGGAGTATAGATAGCATTAAACTATTGCTGGGCCTTGTTTATTTTTACGCTGGTCTTGCAAAAATAAACTCCGACTGGCTCTTAAAGGCTATGCCGCTTAAGATCTGGCTTCCGGCAAAATATGATCTTCCCTTTTTAGGAAACCTGCTGCAACAGGAATGGGTGCATTATGCTTTTAGTTGGAGTGGAATGTTATACGACCTTCTTATTCCGTTTTTATTGTTGTATCGTCGCACCCGAATTATCGCTTTCGCGCTTGTGGTGGTATTTCATGTTTTAACAAGAGTCTTATTCCCTATAGGTATGTTTCCCTATATCATGATCGTCAGCGCTCTTATTTTCTTTGATCCAAAAGTGCATCACAGGATCCTCCAAATCATCTCTCGCCTTTTCGGAATTGCTAAATCCTGTTTTGATAATGGCAGGGAACTGACAATTCTTCCAAAGAGAAGAAAATTGCTTCTCAGCTTTTTAGGCCTGTTCTTTATTGTTCAATTGCTTTTCCCCTGGAGGTATTTGCTATACCCTGGAGAACTTTTCTGGACAGAGGAAGGATTCAGGTTTTCCTGGCGGGTGATGTTAATGGAAAAAGCAGGTTATGCACAATTTAAGGTCGTGGATGGAAAAACAGGAAAACGTTTTTATGTAGATAATGCTGATTTCCTGACTCCCTTTCAGGAAAAGCAAATGGCTACCCAACCTGATTTTATCCTGCAATATGCCCATTACCTTGCCGACCACTTTAAAAAAGATGGCCACCAAAATATCGAGATTTATGTAGAAAGTTATGTAGCGCTTAATGGAAGAAAAAGCGCTCCTTATATAGATCCGGACGTTAATTTGCTGAAGGAGAACGACTCCTTTAAACACAAAACCTTTATCCTACCATTTCATGACCAGATTAGAGGCCTTTAGTTTACTTTGTTTGTTTTTTCTGACTTTTGCCGGAATCCACGCCCAGTCCCTGCGGGGAAAAGTAGTTTCTTCTGAAGATAATTCCCGGATTCCATATGCTGAAATCTATAATAAGACTACCGGGGAGCTGACTCTGGCCGATGAGAATGGCGACTTTGTTATTGAAGCTTTGCCTTCCGGAGTTTATGAGCTGGTTGTGTATAGTTTTCAGTATCAACTTGAGGAAAGAAATATTGAAATAACTGAAAATACTGAAATTACCTTTTCGCTTTTACCCCTGGCTGAAAATCTATCAGAAGTGGTCATTACCCAACGCCGTGAAAAATTATTTGCCCTGCGCAGGCTAAAAGAAGTTGAGGGTACCGCTATTTATGCGGGTAAGAAGAGTGAAGTGGTGTTGCTGGATAAAGTAACCGGGAATCTTGCAGCCAATAATGCCAGGCAGATTTATAACCAGGTTGTGGGTTTAAATATTTATGATAATGGCGATGCAGGTTTACAACTAAATATTGGTGGAAGAGGCTTGGATCCTAATCGGACGCAAAATTTCAATACCCGCCAAAACGGTTATGATATTTCGGCAGATGTTCTTGGTTATCCTGAAAGCTATTATACACCTCCCCCTGAAGCTTTGAGCGAGATACAGGTAGTTCGGGGAGCTGCTTCCCTGCAATATGGGACACAATTTGGTGGGCTCATTAATTTCAAATTTAAAAAACCAAATCCTTTTAAGAAGTTCGAACTTATCAGTCGGCAATCTTTAGGATCTTATGGTCTTTTTACCAGTTTTAATAGTGCAAGTGGTACCCTGGGTAAGTTTAGTTACTACACCTATTATAACTATAAGTCGGGAAATGGTTTTAGGCCAAATTCTCAATATGAATCCCATAATGTATTTGCTCATATGGGTTGGAAATTTAATGAGAAAACCCAACTGAGTTTTGAATATACCTGGCTGGATTACCTGGCCCAACAACCCGGTGGATTAACCGACCTTCAGTTTTACGAAAATCCCGAGTTCAGCAATCGCTCGCGCAATTGGTTTGATGTTAACTGGAATTTGTTTGCCTTAAAGCTACAACATCAATTTTCTGAAAAGACCGAATTCAGTTTAAACCTATTTGGTCTTGATGCTTCCAGGGAAGCACTCGGATATCGACAAAACAGGGTTTCTCAACCAGACGATCCCCAGCAGCCAAGGGAACTGCTTTTTGATGATTTTAGCAATTGGGGTGCCGAAGCGCGCCTGCTTACCCGATATAATTTTCTTGGAGAGGAATCGGTTTTTCTTATAGGGAGCAAATACTATGATGCCGATAACTTTCAAAGACAGGGTCCGGGAACCGCTGCTTCTAATCCTGATTTTAGTTTTGCCACTTCAGCCTATCCTAATTATCCGCGACAGTCCGCTTTCCGTTTTCCCAATAAGAACCTTGCAGTTTTTGGGGAAAACATTTTCCATTTCAGCAAAAGGTTTTCTATAACCCCCGGTTTCCGGTTTGAATATATCCATACCCAAAGCCAGGGAAGTTTTAAAAACATCTTTACCGATCTTGCAGGAAATGTGCTCCAAAATGAAACTATTTCAGATAACAGGGAGTTTGAGCGGGGTTTTGTACTATTAGGAGTAGGTGCTGCCTATAAAATAGACCCTGATAATGAGGTCTACGGTAATTTCTCCCAAAACTACCGGTCTGTGACCTTTAATGATATAAGGGTTGTAAACCCTGTTTTCCAGGTGGATCCCAATATTACCGATGAAGAAGGTTTTACTGCCGATTTGGGACTGCGCGGGAGATGGCAAAATTTATCTTATGATGCCAGTATTTTTGGACTCAGGTACAACAACAGGATCGGGGAAGTGCTTAGAGCAGAAGTACGCGAAAATGCCTCCGGAGAGCTGGTTGAGACCGGCCGCCTGGTGCGCTTTAGAGGGAATATAGGGGATGCTTTTATTTACGGAATTGAGACTTTTGCGGATTGGAACCTAAAGAATGCGCTTTTTGGAGAGGACGGTGATTTTCTTGCCAGTATATTCCTTAATACCGCTTTTACCCAATCGGAATATACCGATTCTGCCCAAACCAACGTAGAAGGGAACAAGGTTGAATTTATTCCAGCAGTAAACCTTAAATCCGGATTGACCTTTGGATATAAAAATCTCTTGGGTAGTCTGCAGTATACCTACCTTTCCAGTCAATTTACCGATGCTACCAATGCCGCACAGGACAGGCGTGATTCCCAAAGGGGTATAGAAGGTGAAATCCCATCCTATGGGGTAATGGACCTTTCTTTCTCTTATTCTTATAAACGATTTAAGTTGGAGACAGGGATTAATAATTTACTAAACAATACTTATTTTACCAGAAGGGCAACAGGTTATCCCGGTCCAGGAATTATCCCTGCCCAGCCAATCACCTGGTATAGCAGCCTTCAATTTAAGTTGTAATTGGAAAAAGTTTTGAACTGAACCGATGTCGGGTCCTGATAAAGGATAGGCTTGGCATCAAAAGCCGCTAAATCTTATTTAAAACAATTCTAAATAACTATATTTGGCATATAATAAAATCTCTAAAAATGAAAAAATTGATTCTCGGACTATTCAGTCTGGTGTTAGTGTTCTCCTGTAAGAACGCTGAGGAAGAACAAAAGAAAGAAGATACTTCCCAGGAAGTAAATGTTTATACTCACAGGCATTATGAATCTGATCAGAAACTCTTTGAGCAATTTGAGTCAGAGACAGGAATAAAGGTAAATGTGATCAACGCCAGCGCCGATGAACTCATTCAGAAAATGAGCATGGAAGGGGAACAGTCTCCTGCCGATGTTTTAATTACCGTGGATGCCGGAAGATTGGAGCGTGCAAAAACCAAGGATCTGTTACAACCTGCCGAATCTGAGGTTCTGGAAAATACCATTGCTTCTCATTTGAAGGATACCGACAATCATTGGTTTGCCCTTACCAAACGAGCCCGTGTTATAGCCTATGCTAAGGACCGGGTAAAACCTGAAGAACTTTCTACCTACGAAGATCTGGCTTCAGAAAAATGGAATGGAAAACTGCTTATCCGTAGTTCAGGGAATATTTATAACCAAAGCCTGATGGCTTCTATGATAGTGAATAATGGGGAAGAAGAGGCCAAGAAATGGGCAGAAGCCATAGTGAATAATATGGCTCGTTCTCCAAAAGGCAATGATCGGGACCAGGTGAAAGCTGTAGTCGCCGGAGAAGGTGACCTGGCTATTGTAAATACTTATTATATTGGGAAACTGCTTAATTCAGAGGACCCGGAAGAAGTCAAAGCTGGGGAACAGGTGGGGTTATTTTTTCCTAATCAGGATGGGCGTGGTACCCATATTAATGTAAGTGGTGCAGGGGTAGCAAAACATGCTCCCAATAAGGAGAATGCCATAAAATTTATTGAATTTCTTGTCTCAAAGCAGGCTCAGGAAGTCTTTGCGCATTCCAACTATGAATATCCGGTCAATGAAGCCGTGGAACCCGCTGCACTTTTAAAAGAATGGGGTAATTTCAAGGAGGATACCATAAATCTTTCAAAGCTTGGACAAAATAATAAAAAGGCAGTAATGCTATTCGATGAAGCAGGCTGGAAATAGTCACATATTTTCTTTTAGAGCAAGGCTTAACCGTCTTAAAAGAGATACCAACAGATGGTCGGTTTTTACACTGGCCATCGTTGCTTTTATAGCCCTGCCAATTATTTCTATTGGGGTCAAACTTTTTGCAGGGCCTGGGGAAACCTGGAGTCATCTCGTAGATCACCTTTTGGCAGATTATATCGGAAATACTTTTTTCCTGATTTTTTTCTGTAGCCTTTTGGTGCTTTTATTGGGGGTCAGCAGTGCATGGCTGGTGTCCCGATTTCAATTTCCTTTTAGAAAGCAGATGGAATGGTTGCTAATACTTCCCCTGGCAATTCCTTCCTATATCGTAGCCTATGCCTATGCAGGTATCTTCGATTATGGAGGTAGTTTTGAGCTATTGCTAAGGTTCGCTAATATGGAATTCATCCGTATTGATATGATGAATAAATACGGCCTTGCTTTTGTACTTAGTATTTCACTGTTTCCTTATGTGTATGTGAGCTCCAGGGCATTTTTTCTAAACCAGGCTGGAAACCTGCTGGAGGCCTCTACCATGCTGGGTATAGGAGAATTCAAATCATTTTTTAAGCTGATATTACCCTTAGCTCGTCCTGCCATCATCGCTGGACTTATCCTGGTGCTAATGGAAGTGCTTAACGATTATGGGGCAGCCCAGTACTTTGGGGTAAATACTTTTACAACCGGAATCTTTAGGGCGTGGTTTGCTTTAGAAGAACCCGAGACCGCGATCTATCTTTCAGCTTTGCTGATCACTTTCGTCTTTGGCCTTATTTCCTTTGAAAAGTGGCAAAGAAAAAACATGAAAGTGGCTTCTGAAAAGGCTTCAAAATATTCCCATCGCAAAGCATTCAAAAAACCGACACAATGGATGATTTTCTTAATTGTTCTAATTCCGGTGAGCTTTGGTTTTTTTATTCCATTATCCCAACTTATCTATTGGGCGATACTGACCGCCGGAAATGTTTTTGATCTTGATTTTTTGATGTTGTCTCTGCAAAGCCTTTGGATTGCCTTAGTGACATCTGTGGTTACGGTATTTATTGCTACATTACTGATTTATCTTGCCAAATGGAGTAGTAACCATGCTGTTAAGAACCTGTCTAAAATCGGTATCCTGGGTTACGCGATCCCAGGGGCAGTAATTGCCATTGGAATAATGATACCTACCCTGGCTTTAGATAAATGGATTATTGGATTAATGGATAAATTTTTTGGAATAAGTGTAGGCTTACTTTTTAACGGAAGTCTTGTTGCACTGGTCTATGCCTATGCCGTCCGTTTTATGGCAGTGGCCTACAACCCAATTGAATCCACGGGTCTAAAAGTCAGTAGTAACATTCCTGATTCTTCCAGGATGTTAGGGGTTGGAAATTTTGAAACTTTCCTCCGTGTGGAATTCCCTCTTATAAAAACCGGTATACTCAGCGCCATGATCCTTGTGTTTATCGATGTGATGAAGGAATTGCCTCTTACTCTTATTCTTAAACCATTTCACATAAACACTCTTGCTGTGAAAGCCTTTGAATATGCTAGCGACGAATTGATCATGGAGGCTGCTATTCCCTCCTTATTTATTATATTCACGGCAGCTTTTCCAGTTATATTCCTTAATAGATTACTTATAAAAGAATGAAGATGCTGATTGTAGATACGCTTTCTAAAAGCTTTGACAAGGGCAAGAGTTTTGCCTTGAAAGATGTCTCCTTTACCCTGGAAAAGGGGAATGTTTGCGCAATAGTAGGAGAGAGTGGGAGTGGGAAAACAACCCTGGTTAGAATAATTGCTGGTTTGGAAAGACCTGATGGAGGAGTGGTGAGTCTTTTAGGCAAAGAGGTTTCTTCGATACGGAAGATAGTAGCCCCTGAAAAGAGAAATATCGGCCTGGTTTTTCAGGAGTATGCACTTTTTCCGCATTTTGATTTACTGAAAAATGTGATGTATGGAATTTCAAAGCTGAAAAATAAAAAGGAACGTGCCCAGGAAATGCTCGAACTTGTGGGCTTAAAAGGAATGGAACATCGTTATCCCGATCAGCTCTCTGGAGGTCAGCAACAGCGGGTTGCTTTGGCTAGGGCTTTAGCGCCTAATCCCTCATTGCTTATTTTAGATGAACCATTTAGTAACCTGGATTCCATGTTAAGAATGCAGTTGAGAAGCCAGGTCTTTGAGATCATAAAACAAACTGGGGTCACCGCAATATTTGTGACACATGATACACAAGACGCCCTCTCTGTGGCAGATGAGATCCTTATCTTACAAGATGGAAAAATCATTCAGAAGGACCAACCTGCCAATCTCTATATCAAACCATCCTCCATTTATGTCGCTTCTTTGTTTGGAAATACCATTGAGCTTAATAAAGAGATGCAGACTGCTTTTGCCTGTCCACTTAACCCGAAATGCGAACACGCCATTCGCAATGAGAATTTGTGTATAAATGAAGAGTGCGAGTATGTGACACATGCCAGGGTATTAAAAAAGACTTTCCTGGGTACAGGTACACAGTTGCTTCTCAAACTTGATAACGGTCATAAAATTTCGGTATTTACTAAGGAAAGTGATATTGCTGATCGTATTAAAATAGGTTTTAACGCTACAGATCTCCTTGAATTTACCGGTTAGCAGTTGCTTAGAGCTTGCTTTTGTAACTTATTCTGTTTTAAAGGATTTTTGTTATAAAAACTGTATATTTGCACGCAATTAAATCCTTAATTGCTATGACCGCACACGAATCCAAAATTTTAGGGGAAGGCCTTACTTATGACGACGTTCTATTGGTTCCCGCCTTTTCTGATGTCCTTCCCAGAGAAGTTGATATAAGCTCAAAATTCACCAAAAATATACGCATAAACGTTCCTATTGTCTCTGCAGCAATGGATACGGTTACCGAATCTAGAATGGCTATCGCTATTGCCCGTGAAGGTGGTATTGGTGTTTTGCACAAGAATATGGGGATTGAAGCCCAGGCACTAAAAGTGCGTAAGGTAAAACGTGCCGAAAGCGGTATGATAATAGATCCTGTGACTCTTTCAATTTCAGCCAGTGTAAGCGATGCCAAATCAAGTATGAAGGAGCATAGCATTGGAGGAATACCCATTGTAGATGAGCAGGGCAAATTACTTGGTATTGTCACCAACAGGGACTTAAGATTTGAAAAGAATAATAACCGTCCAATTTCAGAGGTAATGACCTCGGAAAACCTCGTGACGGTAGCCGAGGGTACTTCTCTGGATGAAGCCGAGGATATTCTTCAGGAATTTAAAATAGAGAAACTACCTGTGGTCAATGCGGAAAAGAAACTGGTGGGATTAATTACCTTTAGGGATATCACTAAACTTTCCCAGAAACCTACCGCTAATAAGGATTCTTACGGAAGACTTCGTGTTGCGGCAGCGATCGGCGTTACCGGAGATGCCGTGGAGAGGGCCGGAGCACTGGTCAAAGCCGGGGTTGATGCGGTAGTCATTGATACGGCCCATGGTCACACCAGGGGGGTTGTTCACGTTTTACAGGAAGTAAAGAAAAACTTTCCTGAACTTGAGGTAGTGGTAGGAAATATTGCTACTGCGGAGGCCGCTAAATATTTGGCTGATGCCGGGGCCGATGCCGTGAAGGTTGGTATTGGACCAGGCTCTATATGTACTACCAGGGTAGTAGCCGGGGTTGGTTTTCCTCAGTTCTCTGCGGTTCTGGAAGTAGCGGAAGCGCTCAAGGGTTCTGGTGTTCCGGTAATTGCGGATGGAGGAATACGTTATACCGGGGATATCCCAAAAGCACTTGCTGCCGGAGCTGACTGCGTGATGCTTGGGTCCTTACTTGCCGGTACCAAGGAATCGCCAGGAGAGACCATAATCTTTGAAGGTAGAAAATTTAAGTCTTATCGTGGAATGGGCTCCGTGGAGGCCATGAACAAAGGTTCTAAGGACAGGTACTTCCAGGATGTTGAAGATGATATTAAAAAACTGGTACCAGAGGGGATCGTGGGACGCGTTCCTTATAAAGGAGATCTTGAAGAGAGTATTCACCAATTTGTTGGAGGCTTGCGTGCTGGAATGGGCTACTGCGGTGCCAAAGATATTGAGAGTTTGAAAGAAAGAGGAAAATTTGTGAAGATCACATCTTCAGGTATTCACGAAAGCCATCCTCATAATGTTACAATAACCAAAGAATCGCCAAACTACAGCAGGTAGATCTTAAATTAATAAATAAAAAACCCGGCATCGACCGGGTTTTTATTTGCTGATTATCGAGTACAGAACTTTAATCTTCTTCTGTTTCTTTTTCCTGAACTTCATCAGGATCGATACCTAATTTTTCCAGTACTTTTTCCGTAATATCAAAACGCTCATCGGCAAAGGCCATACTGTTACCATTAGCATGAAAAATTTGGGTGTAGCCTTCCTCCTGGATTACCTGTTGCATCGCCTGGTTGATCTCCTCATAAAGAGGCTTGGTAAGTTCATTTCTGCGCATTTGCATCATCACAGAAGCGCGCTGCCTGAAACCTTTAATATCATTCTCAAGACCAATAATTTCGTTTTCTTTTTCGGCTCTTTCTTCTTCTGTTAAGGACTCCCTGTCTTTCTGGTACACCTCGATCAGTCCTTCATATTCCTGAATGGTTTCCTGTAGGTCATCCTGCATCTCCTTGTTATAGTCTTGCAGTCCAAGGTTTACCTCTTCCATAGCAGGCATTTGGGTCAGTATATAGTCGGCATCAATAGTGCCCGTTTTGGTTTGGGCATGGCCAGTATAGGCTACAAGTACAAATGCAATTAATAAGAATATTTTTTTCATAATTGAATAGATTTTTGGCAAATATAACCGCCCAAAAGAATAATTCACAGTTTTTATTTAATAAAAACAATAAAAAAATATCAGTTCAAATTCCTTATATCCTAATTATTGGAAAAAGAATAATAACCTTAAACCGGATATTACAGAAAATGAGGACAGGGATTATAATTTTAAAATGGAATAATCGTTTTTGGTTAAGCTTGTAGAACCTAAAGGAATTCTTATTTTTGCTCACATTGTAAAAGGCACTGGAATAGCAATTTGTAAATGGTATACAAATTGCTTGCCTTAACTAAAAAAGTATTGAAACCTAAACTTCGATTTTTCCTAATTTTAATGCTGGCCTTTGGGGTGACAGCCTGTAATTTATTGGAAGAAAAGGATGAGCGAAAAGTCGTGGCACGGGTCAATGATTCCTATCTTTATGAAGATGATATTAAGGCGCTTCTTAATGAAGACACCAGTGCGGAAGATAGTAGTCTGATTGTATCGACTTATATTACCCGTTGGGCTACCCAGCAACTGATCGTCGACCGGGCTCAGCTGAATCTTTCGGAAGAACAACAGAAAGAGTTCAATGAATTGGTTGAGAATTACAGAAACGAACTTTACACCAATGCTTATACGGAAGCCCTGGCTAGAAAAAATATGGACACTAGTTTTACCCCATCCGAGCTTCAAAGCTATTATGAGGAGAATAAAGAAAACTTTAAATTAAGGGAAGACCTGGTGAAATTAAGGTATATCAACCTGGATAAGAACCTTAACAATATTAACCAGATCAAAGATTGGTTTGAACGATTTAATGAAGAAGACAGGCAGGAACTGGATAAAATTTCCCTACAATTTAAAAACTACTCCTTTAACGATTCGGTTTGGGTAAAAACCAAATCGGTTTATGATAAAATAAAACCTTTAAGTATAGAAGATCGGTCAGATCTTCTTAAAACTTCTAATTTTCTTCAACTTGAAGATTCTTTAGATGTATATTTGATTTATGTTAATGATGTCCTCGAGAAGAATGAACAGGCTCCATTGGAATATGCCCGGCATTCGATAAAACAGATTTTGCTTAATAAAAGAAAGCTTGATCTAACAAAAGAACTTGAAAAAGAAATTACAAAAGATGCAATTAAAAACAATCAATTTGAGATTTACCACTAAACTTTGCGCACTGATCTTCGGATTATTTTTTAGTCTGAATGCTTCGGCCCAGGATGTTATTGTAACAGACAGTACTGCGATCCAACCTGAGGAGGAGTTAGCACAAAATACAGAAAATGACGGTGAATTTAAGCGTAGAAAGGTCGATGGGATCGCTGCGGTAATCGGAGATTATATTGTCCTGGAAAGCGATGTTCAGCTGATGTATAAGGATATGCAAAGCCAGGGAATGTCTACAGCAGGGATCACCGATTGCCAACTAGCGGGATCTCTAATGGAAAACAAGCTTTATGCCCACCACGCCATACAGGATAGTATCATCATTATGGATTCAGAGATCAATAATTATATCGACCAGCAAATCAGCCAAATGGTAAACCAGGTTGGTTCGATGGAAAAAGTACTTGAATTCTATAAGAAAGATACCGAGGAGGAGTTCCGAAGTGAGTTGTTTGAACTTAATAAAGAAAGACAGCTTGCCAGCCGGATGCAGCAGCGTATTATCGAGGATGTGGAAATTACACCAGAGGAGGTAAGAGAATATTTTGATAACATTCCTGAAGACCAGCTTCCCATGTTTGGAGAAGAGGTGGAGCTTGCCCAGATCGTGATAAGACCTGAGATCCCTGAATCCGAAAAAAATAAAGTGATTTCACGGCTTAACGAATTTAAAGCCGATGTGGAAGACAATGATGCTAATTTTGGAACCAAGGCCATACTTTACAGCCAGGACCCGGGAAGTGCTAGCAATGGCGGTCAAATAAGTCTTTCCCGAAAAGACAATTTTGTTCAGGAATTCAAGGATGTTGCTTTCAGTCTTCAGCAGGGAGAGGTTAGTGAACCATTTGAAACTGAGTTCGGATTCCATATTATTCAGGTTGATCGTATTCGAGGCCAGACAGTAGACCTTCGTCATATATTGCTTATTCCTGATGTGAACAGGGCGTCAGTCGAAGAGGCTAAAAGTAAGATTGACAGTATTCGTAAGCGGGTTAATGAAGGTGTCCTTGATTTTGCGGAAGCCGCAAGAGAATTTTCAGATGAAGAAGAAACTAGAAACGATGGAGGGCGTCTAATGAATCCGCAAACCGGTGATAGTCGTTTTGAGCTCTCGAAGGTGGATCCAAAACTTTATGACCAGATCGGGGAATTGCAGGAGGGAGAACTATCCCTAAGATTAACCGAACAGGACCGAACCGGGCGGCCAACCTTTAAATTAATTAAAGTAACTAAAAGAATACCCGAACATAAGGCTAATTACTCTACTGATTATATGAAGATCAAGGAGCTTGCTCTTCGTGATAAACAAATGGAAGCCATTGAGGAATGGCAGAAGTCGAAGATCGATGAAACCTATGTGAAGGTTAGTGGAAAATATCGGGATTGCGAGTATAGCAGTAACTGGCTTAAAAACTAATAAAGATGTCTGACGTTGCCCTGGTAGAGAATCTGGTTGAGAAAAATCGGCAATTGAAAAAAGAAATTGCCAGGATTATCGTTGGACAGGATAAAGTAATTGACCAAATTTTGCTCTCCGTTTTCTCCGGAGGGCATTCTTTGTTAATAGGGGTGCCTGGACTGGCCAAAACCTTAATGGTTAACACTATTGCCAGGACCCTTGGCCTTGATTTCAAGCGAATTCAGTTCACCCCGGACCTTATGCCAAGTGATATTCTTGGGGCCGAGATCCTGGATGAGAACCGGCATTTTAAATTTATTAAAGGACCGGTTTTTGCCAATATCATCCTGGCTGATGAGATCAACAGAACACCTCCAAAAACTCAGGCGGCCTTACTAGAGGCCATGCAGGAACGAGCCGTAACCGTAGCCGGACATCATTATAAACTGGCAAAGCCTTATTTTGTTCTTGCCACGCAAAACCCCATTGAGCAGGAAGGAACCTATCCTTTGCCGGAGGCGCAACTCGACCGTTTTATGTTCGCCATCAACCTGGAATACCCCAGTTTTGAAGAAGAAGTAAATGTGGTGAAAAATACCACCTCTGATGAAGAGGTAGAAGTTGATGCCTTATTTAACGCCGAAGAGATCATTCAAATACAACATTTGATAAGAAGAATTCCGGTAGCCAATAATGTGGTCGAATATGCCGTTAGGCTAGTAGGAAAGACCAGACCATCCGCTAATGGAGTTCCTGACCTTGTCAAAACCTACCTGGATTGGGGAGCAGGGCCGAGGGCCTCGCAAAACCTGATTCTTGCAGCTAAAGCGAATGCTGCAGTAAATGGGAAATTTTCTCCTGATATCGAAGATGTACAAAAAGTGGCTATTGGTATCCTTCGTCATCGTATCATTAAGAACTACAAGGCGGAAGCCGAAGGCATTACTGAAGAGAAAATAATTACCGAATTATTTTAGAAAGTACTTTTCAATAATAAAAGCTATTATTGCTAATATCGTAATTACTTATAATAAATTTTAATATTCGATAATTTTAGTCTATAAAATTTACAGATAATTGAATTATTTTCAAGTAATTTTGATATTAGGTTCTAATTTTTAAAATTCGCTTGAATTCCGTAAATTTGCGAGACTTTTTAGAACTAAAAACTAACAGATATGGCATACGATATTGATATGATCAAGAAGGTGTACAGCCAAATGCCCGAGCGTGTAAATAAAGCACGCGAGGTTGTTGGAAAACCTTTGACACTTTCAGAAAAAATCCTTTATTCTCACCTATGGGATGGCCAGGTAAAAGAGGCTTACCAAAGGGGGAAAGATTATGTAGATTTTGCGCCGGACAGAATTGCCTGTCAGGATGCAACTGCTCAAATGGCCTTGTTGCAATTTATGCAAGCCGGAAAAAAGGAGGTGGCCGTTCCGACAACTGTACATTGTGATCACCTTATCCAAGCCAAAATGGGCGCGGCAATAGATTTGCAGGCGGCTAATAAATCCAGTTCTGAGGTTTTTGAATTTCTTGAATCTGTTTCTAATAAATATGGAATTGGATTTTGGAGACCCGGAGCAGGGATTATCCACCAGGTAGTCCTTGAAAATTATGCCTTCCCTGGAGGAATGATGATAGGTACTGATTCTCACACCGTGAACGCCGGTGGTTTAGGTATGGTTGCCATAGGAGTTGGGGGTGCTGATGCCGTCGATGTGATGGCAGGAATGGCCTGGGAACTTAAATTCCCTAAACTTATCGGGGTGAAGCTAACTGGTGAACTTTCGGGATGGACTGCTCCTAAAGATGTGATCTTAAAAGTAGCAGGAATCCTTACGGTAAAAGGAGGAACTGGAGCTATTATCGAATATTTTGGTGAAGGCGCCCGTTCAATGTCGGCTACAGGAAAGGGTACTATATGTAATATGGGAGCCGAGGTAGGAGCTACTACTTCAACCTTTGGTTATGATGATTCCATGGAAAGGTACCTCAGAGCTACCAACCGAGCTGATGTGGCGGATGCCGCGAATCAGGTAAGGGAGCACTTAACTGGTGACGAGGAAGTTTACGCTAATCCGGAACAATATTTCGATGAATTAATTGAGATAAACCTTTCAGAGTTAAAACCGCATTTAAATGGACCTTTCACGCCTGACCTGGCTACTCCAATCTCAGAAATGGGAGTTAAAGCAAAGGAAAACGATTGGCCTATTAATGTAGACTGGGGATTAATTGGTTCCTGTACTAACTCTTCTTACGAGGACCTTACCCGTGCAGCTTCCATAGCCAAGCAGGCAGTTGATAAGAAAATTAAAGCAAAGTCGGATTTTGGAATTAATCCTGGTTCAGAACAAATAAGGTTTACCGCAGAGCGTGATGGGTTGTTGAGGATTTTTGAAGATCTGGATGCAACAGTCTTTACCAATGCCTGTGGTCCATGTATAGGTCAGTGGGACCGAAGTGACAGAAAAGGCGAAGAAAAGAATACCATCGTGCATTCTTTTAACCGTAACTTCTCTAAACGTGCCGATGGAAACCCTAATACACATGCTTTTGTTGGTTCACCTGAAATGGTTGCGGCGATTGCAATTTCCGGTCGTCTTGATTTTGACCCAACCCGTGATAAGTTGATCAACGAAGATGGGGAAGAGGTAATGCTTGACGAGCCACAAGGTATAGAATTGCCTTCAAAAGGTTTTGCTGTGGAGGATGCCGGTTATATCCCGCCAAAAGAGGATGGAAGTTCAGTTGAAGTGAAGGTTGCCGAAGATAGTGAACGTTTACAGCTACTTACTCCTTTTGAACCCTGGAATGGTAAAAATCTAACGGGTGCCAAATTACTTATCAAAGCATTCGGGAAATGTACCACCGACCATATTTCAATGGCTGGTCCCTGGTTGCGTTACCGTGGGCACCTTGACAATATCTCCAACAATATGTTGATAGGAGCCATCAATGCTTTCAATAAGAAAACCAATTTTGTGAAAAACCAATTGACCGGTGAGTATGATGGTGTGCCTAGTGTACAACGAGAATACAAAAAAGCCGGGGTACCAACTGTCGTGGTAGGGGACCATAATTATGGAGAAGGTTCATCCAGGGAACACGCGGCTATGGAGCCTCGTCACCTGGGAGTGAAAGTAGTGCTGGTAAAATCCTTTGCACGTATACACGAAACAAACCTTAAAAAACAAGGTATGTTAGGATTGACCTTTGACAATGAGAGCGATTATGATCTTATCCAGGAGGACGATACCTTTAACTTTATTGACTTGGAAGACTTTGCTCCAAACAAGCCGATTACCATTGAAGTGGTTCATGCCGATGGAAGCAAGGATACTATAAAAGCCAATCATACTTATAACAATTCACAGATTGAATGGTATAAGCACGGTTCGGCCCTAAACCTGATCAAAAAGCAAAATGTTGCTTAAATAACATCCAGGTTTACGATCAAAGATGAAATCCCGCTGCAGCGGGATTTTTTTTGCCCCAAATTGGTTTGTTAAGTTTACCTTTGTTTCTCGTCTAAATCTGAAATTTGTTTTATGAAGTTTTTCAAAAATCAATGGTCCAATATTATTTTTATAGTATTGATTCTAATTTTGATAATTCCCCAGACCCGTAAGCCCATTCAAATATTCGTAAATAAAGTGTTTTCCTTTAGCCCGTCGGTAACCGATGAAGAAGATCGCGAAAAACTGGCAGATTATAACTGGATTCTTGAAAACAGCCAAAAGGAGAGGGTTAATTTCTCGGAATCTCAAGGTGAAGTGGTCATTGTTAACTACTGGGCTACCTGGTGTCCCCCCTGTATTGCCGAAATGCCAAGTTTCCAGGCTTTATACGAGGATTATAAGGATAGGGTGGATTTTTATTTTATCTCTGGAGAGGAGCACAGCACAACGCAAAAGTTCTTTGATTCAAAGGATTATGATCTTCCTAGTTACCGGATGCTTTCCCAGGATCCCAAACCTATGGATGGCTATTCCCTTCCCACCACTTATCTAATCGATAAAAATGGAGCGATCATAATTAGAAAAATTGGCGCTGCCGATTGGAATAGTCAAAAATTAAGGAACAAACTCGACGAACTCATCGCGGAATAAATTTTTTAGAAATTTTTTCTGAAAAAGGACTTGATGAAATCGAAACTGTAAAGCGACATCATGATCCTTAGGTCTTCGGAAAAAGTAGTTTCCTCGTCCAGATAGCTAAAGATCTCTTCTGGTGTATTTTTGGTGTAGAATTTCGTGAAGATCTCTTCCCCCTTATGGTTATTATTGGCTAGAACGTCGAGAAAAATCCCGTCATATTTTTTGAATTTTTTATTAATCAGGCCTTCCCCCGGCAGTCTTCCGCTCTTGAGGTTTTCTACAATTTTACTCACCCTTTTTTGAGTGTTTATAAAAGAATAACCAGTGGAAGCCTTCACCCAACCCCCACCGGTTCCTATCCGGGTGATATTCGGAGTGTTTCCTTCTTCGAAAGGAAAATCAGTCATTGGAATAATCCCTGTTTCCGTGGTTTTAATACGGTAATCTTTAAGTTTTAGGATTTCTTCTATATAGCTCTTAAGCATTTGATCATAGATTCCTTCTTGAGTTAAATAAGGGGTAAAGAAAGTGAATTCTATAAGCGCACTGTTTTTAGTAAAGGGCAGGACATAAGTGAAAGCTGTTGCATCTTTATATTTTAGCCGGTAGTCCATCATGGTAAATTCCTCAGGAGAGAAAATAGGCTCTGAAGTTTCAATTTCCCAACCTTTAAAATGCTGATAGATTAAGCTATGTTTGCCCGCTTCGAGATACTGTGGATCCACACGACTGTCGAAGAAATGAGTTGCCGAGTAATTTGTGTATTGTCCTGAGGCTTCCCGGGTAACAGGATCTATTTCTGAAATCTCATCCTTGATCAGGCTAATGTCTTTTGAAGCTTCTAATTCCTCAAGGATTTTCCTGTAAAAATCTTCGGCCCTGATCATTTTATACTGATAGGGCTCCAATTCCAGTTTTTTATCTAATTCCTTAGTGATAAAACGGCCATTATTCCAGGTTTTTGAAACCAGACTGTCCCATTGACCTTTGCCTTTCTCCCAGAAACACCAGGTTTTGGGAGGGGTCTTAAAGTCTGGATCTATGATCGCAATCTGTTTGCCTTTAAAAAAAATATCCCGGCTAAGCTGCCGGGCAAGCTGCAATCCTGCCAGTCCTCCTCCTACAATAACATAAAAATATTTAGGTACCTGCATAGCAATGTAACGACGGAATTAGGAAGTTATTTTTTGAAATATTTAAAGGGCACCCATAACATCCCAAAACATTCACCATCCTCTTTTCCCAAATGCTTGTGGTGCATTTTGTGCGCTCTCCTTATGCCTTTAGCAAAACGATTATTAGCACTCCTAAACAATTTAAAACGCTGGTGTATAAAGATATCGTGTACAGTAAAATATGTGATTCCATAAGCTAAAATTCCAAGGCCTACGGGTAGTCCATACCATACCCCTTCGTATCGCCATAAAAGGAAGAAACCAATACTTACCAAAGCATAAAAAATGAAAAAGAGGTCATTTCTCTCCCACCAATGGCTGTGATCTTTGCGGTGATGATCCTTATGTAAGGACCATAAGAAGCCATGCATAATATACTTATGGGTGAACCATGCCATCCCTTCCATGATCACAAAAGTGCCAAAAAAAACTGCAATCCAGAGTAAAGCGCTCATTTTAAATTAAGTTTAATCTATACGAAATATACGATTTTGCGAGCAAACCTACCTTCTGATAATCAGAAACTCTTATTCGGGTGTTTTTTATTTCCATAGGTGGAGTAGCTTTGAGTTTGTGAAGCAGTTTCTTATAATAAATAAAAGCGGTATAAACACCGAACTTTGCTTCTACAGGTAAATGAGCAATACCTTCAAAACCTTTTTTGAAATCGCTTTCTATTTCCTCTATTATTTGTTTTTTTCCTTCTTCATCCAATTGAGCCAGGTTGGTATGCGGAAAATAGCTGCGATTAAGGTCTTCATAATCCGCTTTTAGATCACGAAGAAAATTCACCTTTTGAAAAGCCGAGCCCAAACGCATTGCGGAATGCTTTAAAGCTGCAAACTTATCAGGATCGCCTTTTACAAAAACCTTCAGACACATAAGTCCAACCACATCTGCACTCCCATAGATATATTCCTTATAATCCTCAAAGTTTTTATATTCCGTTTTATAAAGGTCCTGCCGCATACTATTCATGAAGGCATTATAAAGAGATGCTTCAATATTGTATTTGTGTACCGTTTCCTGAAAAGCGTTGAGGATCGGGTTCAGACTTATTTTTCTCTCAATAGCTTGATGGAGATCACCTTCAAAATCTTTAAAAAGCTGCTCTTTATCAAAATCGTGAAAACTATCTACTATCTCATCGGCCAATCGCACGAAACCATAGATATTGTAAATGTCCTGCCTTATGGATGGTGCCAACATTCGTGTGGCCGTTGAGAACGAAGTACTGTAAGCATGAGTAACGCTTTTACTACAAGTGTGGGAGAGGATGTCGAAGATTGCTTTCATAGCTATTTTTTTGAATTTTGTATAAGACCGGCAGCAAGTTTTCCTGAAATAAGGGAAGGGGGGACTCCAGGGCCTGGAACCGTTAATTGACCAGTGAAATACAGGTTTTGAACTTTCCTGCTTTTTAATTTAGGTCGTAAGAAGGCCGTTTGAAAAAGTGTATTGGCCAGGCCGTAGGCATTTCCTTTATAGGAATTGTATTCTTTTTTAAAATCCATTACACAAAAAGATTCCCAAAATAAGATATGATCGGTCACCTTTTGTTGTGTAATCTCTTCGAACCTGGAAATTATTTTTTTAAAATACCGTGCTCTTATTTGCGGGGAATCCTCCAAATCCGGCGCAAGAGGGATTAGAAATATCCCGGCCTCCTGGCCATTTGGTGAGGCTGATGCATCTGTTATCGAGGGAAAACTTGCATAAAATAAAGGATCCTCCGGCCACTGGGCCTCATCGTATATAGCACGAGCATGTTGCTCAAAATCACTGTCAAAAAAGAGACTGTGGTGGGTGATGTTATCCAATTTTTTATCAAAACCAACATAAAACAGCAGGGAAGAAGGGGCAAAGGTCTTTTTCTCCCAATAAGATTCAGGATATTGTCTGTGCTGTTGTGGTAAAAGAGATTCTGTATGGTGGTAGTCCGCACCGCTTAATATATAATCGCTCTCAATCCGTTTTCCGTTAACCAGGATTCCTGTAGCCGTATTGTTTTTTACAAAGATCTTTTCAGCCGGCGCACTGGTATTTATTTTAACTCCTAAAGACTGGGCAAGTTGCTCCATCCCTTCGATTACTTTATACATCCCTCCTTTAGGATGCCAGGTACCCAAACCAAAATCGGCGTAGTTCATAAAGCTGTAAAAGGCCGGGGTTTTGCTGGCCTTGGCTCCTAGAAAAAGAACCGGGAATTCCAGAATCTGAATTAATTTGGGATTTTTAAACTCTTTTCGGACTTCTTTTGAAATTGTACTGAAGAAACTTCCAAGTTTTTTGGCAGTTGCCGGAGTGACCAATTCAAATGGAGAAACCCCAGGGCGGTATACCAGCTCCTTGATCGCTATATTGTAATTGTCCAGGGCTTCATCGATGAATTTTTTAAGCTGTGCTGCACTTCCTGGTTCTTCGGCTTCAAAAGTCTTGTAAATTTTTTCCAGGGTATCACCTATGGTAATACTCTGTGATTTTCCAAAGAAAACCTTATAGGCCGGATCGAGTTTTTCAAGCTGGTAGTAGTCAGCAGGAATTTTACCAAAATCTGCGAAAAAACGCTCAAAAACATCGGGCATCCAGTACCAGGTTGGACCGATATCAAAGGTAAAACCTTCCCTTTTTAACTGGCGGGCTCGTCCACCTATGGTTTTATTTTTTTCAAACATCTCCACCTGATAACCGTCCCGTGCTAAATAGCAGGCGGCGGCAAGGGAGGCAAAGCCCGAGCCAATGATAGATACTGATTTTTTCATAGACTCAAAAGAAACTGGTTGAGATTATCGAATATTTTGATAAATGGGGGGAGGTCGCGGGTTTCCAAATCCTTTAATTTCTGACCAAATAGGAGCAGCTCATAATTCTTCTTCTGGCAAATCTGTTTTTCAAAGTCTTTAACAAAGGTGCTAAATTCGATGGGGGAGGTAGTGAAATAGCTCAAAAAACATATATCCTCATGACGTTCCATCAGATAACTAAGGTCGGAGAGTGGAAGGCTTGGTCCCAGATAAATGGCATTTTTATGATGGTAGATCAGTTCATAATAAAGGTAAATGATCCCAATATCATGAATTTCGTTTTCCGGAAGGAAGAGGACATAAAGTCGATCACTATTTGGTTTATTGGTTTTTTTAATTTCGGCAAGATGGAGATAGATCTTTTGCTTTATAAGGTCAACAATAAAGTGCTCATGTATGGGTTTAATGGTATCGGTTTGCCATAACATTCCTATGTTTCCCAAAAATGGAAGAAAGACCTGATGAAAAACTTCTCTGAAGCTTTTGTTTTTTCTTAAACTATCATAGGTGGTGTTGAAGAGTTCTTCATCAAAATTTATCATGGATAGTTTAAGCGCATTTAAAGCCCTGTTTTCGGTACTGGCCTTAGCGTTTATATTTCTAACCATCTTATTGATTTCTTCTTCACTTAATTTTGAGATGCGGGAAATTTTATAACCATGTTCATTTAGAAATGAAATATTCAGGAGTTTCTGAAGGTTGGAACTATCATAAGTCCTTATATTCGTAGCCGTGCGATCGGGATTGAGAATATTGTATCTTTTTTCCCAAATTCTTATGGTATGAGCCTTGATCCCAGTTAAATTCTCAAGGTCTTTTATGCTAAAGTTCTGTTTTATTAATTCCATAGTATTTTAAAGATAGGCAAATCTACAGAATAAAGGAATTGAAATGAATTATCAAAATGTTAAATTGTTTAATTTAGTAGTTAAATAATTAAACAAAAATTTAAAAATAAATATGACCAAAATTAGTTCAAGTCTGGTCCTTATTACCGGTGGCGCTTCCGGTATTGGCAAGATAATGGGCCGGAAGATACTGGAAAAGGGTGGAAAATTAATCATTTGGGATATTAATGGTAAGAAGCTCAGAGAAACCCAGAAGGAGCTCCAGGCTTACGGCCAGGTTCATGCCTTTGAAATTGATATTACCGATGAGCAGGAAATCAAAGAACTTGTGGCTAGGCTTGATCGCGAAATTGGGCCTGTGGATATCCTTATCAATAATGCGGGAATTGTGTATGGAGGTAATTTTCATGAATCATCCTCTGAGGCCATTAATAATACTATGGCTGTGAATACCCTGGCGCCAATGCATCTTGCCCATGAAATTTTGCCTGGTATGATTCATAGAAAGTATGGCCATATTTGTAATATCGCTTCTTCGGCAGGTTTGGTTTCAAATCCAAAAATGGCAATTTATGCTGGGAGTAAATGGGCCATAACGGGCTGGTCCGATAGTTTGAGACTAGAAATGAAGGCACTCAAAACTGGGATAAACGTCACCACGGTAACGCCTTATTATATCAATACAGGTATGTTTGATGGGGTTCGGTCCTTGATACCCATACTGAAGGAAGAAAAAGTAGCCTCTAAAGTTATTAGGGCCATTGAGCATAATCGAATATTTTTAAGCATGCCCTGGAGTATGAGATTTGTGAGATTTTCCCAGGGAATTTTTCCCATTTGGTTTTATGATTGGTTTGTAGGAAAGGTTCTTGGAGTATATAAAACCATGGATGAATTTAAAGGAAGAAAGACTACTTAATATGGAAGAAACATCTAAAACAACGATCGAAGGAATTTTTAAAAGCCAGGAAGAATTCTTTGGTGCCCAGAGCACAAAAGCGGTTGCTTTCAGGCTTGAGCAGCTAAGAATCCTGAAAAAGGCTATCCTCAATTATGAAGATCGGTTATACCAGGCGCTTTACGAGGATTTAAACAAAAGCAGGGAGGAGGCTTTTTTAACCGAGATTAGTATCGTTTTACAGGAAATAGATTTTCACCTCAAAAAACTTAAAAACTGGGCTAAGCCGAAAAAATTATCCTCTCCCTTGGTACTATTTCCCTCCAAGTCAAAAATCAGGTATGAACCTTTAGGGGTGGCCCTTATCATCTCTCCCTGGAACTACCCCATACAGTTGACGCTTAACCCTCTTATTGGTGCGATTTCTGCCGGATGTTGTGCTATTTTAAAGCCCTCTCCCGATTCCAGGCATACTTCCAGAGTATTGGAGGAAATGATAAAAGAATTTTTTCCTTCATCATATATTTCGCTGGTGCAGGGCGGGAAGCAAACCAATCAGGCCTTGTTTG
The DNA here is from genome assembly GCF_054121475.1 of Salegentibacter profundi. Taxonomy (NCBI): domain Bacteria; kingdom Pseudomonadati; phylum Bacteroidota; class Flavobacteriia; order Flavobacteriales; family Flavobacteriaceae; genus Salegentibacter; species Salegentibacter profundi. The sequence continues at coordinate 5,387 of NZ_JBSYGG010000011.1, read as the reverse complement.
AATTCCCTTTTGATATTATTTTCTTTACTGGGAGTTCCAGAGTTGGTAAAATAGTGATGAAGGCCGCTGCAGACCACCTTAGTAAGGTGGTATTGGAGCTCGGTGGTAAAAGTCCATGTATAGTCGATAAAGATGCTGATCTTGATCTTGCCGCAAAGCGCATAGCCTGGGGAAAGGCAATTAACGCCGGGCAGACCTGTATCGCTCCCGATTACCTTTTAGTGCATGGGTCTGTAAAAAAGGTGTTGTTAGAAAAGATTGTTGGAGCCTATAAGGAGATGTTTGGGGAAGAATTAAGGAACAGCAGTCACTACGCAAGAATTATTAATGACCAGGCCTTCGAGAGGCTTATAGGCTATTTGGAAGGAAAAGAGGTTTATTTTGGGGGCCAGTCGAAGCGATCCACCCGGTTTATTGCGCCAACTATTCTTGACCAGGTGCAGCCGGAAGACCGCATTATGCAGGAAGAGATATTTGGACCCATCCTACCAGTAATGACATTTGAAGATACCTCCGGGGCTATTTCTTATATAAATGCCAATGAAAGGCCCCTGGCATTATATTATTTTGGTGATAAAAGAAAAGCCAAGGAAGTTCTTGATAAAACGATTTCTGGAGGCTCCTGTGTCAATGATACCTTACTGCATATCGCCAATCATAAAATGCCTTTTGGTGGTGTGGGGTATAGTGGTATGGGAAATTATCATGGTTATCAAAGTTTCTTAGCCTTTAGTCATGAAAGAAGTGTGCTTAGTTCGTCTACAAAGATCGATATAAGCCTAAAATATCCGCCTTACCGATTTTTTGGAGTAATAAAGAAAATAATGGGATAAAAAGTAAAAGAAAATAGTGCCCGGAGCGGGAGTCGAACCCGCACGCCCTAATGGACACATGGCCCTCAACCATGCCTGTCTACCAGTTCCAGCACCCGGGCAAAAGCAGGATTCGAAAATCTAACTTTCAATGGGGTATCAGTACATTGAATTCAAAAGAATTCAGAACTTCATAAGTGGTTTGAGTTTCCACTTCAAAAAGTGATCTGGCTGGGGCTCGAACCCAGGACCCTCTCCTTAAAAGGGAGATGCTCTACCAACTGAGCTACCAGATCTGATTTTTATTAAAAGAACTAATTTCCGTGATCTGGTCAGGGCTCCCTGTTTTCCATCCCACTGATTTTCATTTCGTGTGATACTCCCGAAGCTTATCGGAGTTTTACCTAAAATGATCATTAATTCAAAAAGTGATCTGGCTGGGGCTCGAACCCAGGACCCTCTCCTTAAAAGGGAGATGCTCTACCAACTGAGCTACCAGATCAATAAGGGCAAACGTCGTTTCGCGAATGCGGGTGCAAATATACATTCATAAATTTATTTTTCAAGACAAAATTCATATAAATTTGCAATTGTTTTCAATACATCTAAAAACGAGTAATTTATACTATGAAAATATTTCTTGCCGGATACATGGGCTCTGGAAAATCCCTTTTGGGGAAGCAACTTGCAAAACGAATGAATCACGATTTTCTAGACCTTGATGATCAGATTGAAATCATGGAAGGAAATAGTATCCATGATATATTTAATAAAAAAGGTGAACTTTATTTCCGAAAGCTAGAGACCAATGCCCTTAAAGATGTGCTGGAGGATCCATCAGATCTTGTGGTCTCCCTGGGGGGAGGTACGCCATGTTATGGAAAAAACCTTGAACTCATCAAGGAAACTCCGAATACGAAAATTATTTACCTGAAGGCCTCGGTAGAAGAATTAACCCGTCGCCTGTTTCCGGAAAAGATTCATCGGCCTGTAATTAGCCACCTGGAAACTCGGGAAGCCCTGGAGGAATTCATCAGAAAACATATGTTTGAAAGAGGATACTATTACCATCAATCAGATATTATCGTAAACGTGGATCAGGCCAGGCCCGAAGTTATTTTGAATGAGATCACGGAGAAATTAAAATAACTCTGCTTTGTCATTTCCTTTTTCGAAGGTCAAGGTGACGGTTTCATGAATTGATGTCGAAAGTGATATTCCCTTAAAGTCAGCCTTGACCGGATATTTCTTATGGTTTCGGTCCACAAGTACGGCTGTCTTGAAGCGTTTTAATGGGACTTCAAGAAAGTGCTTAACTCCATATATCAGTGTAGTTCCTGAATTAAGCACATCATCAGTCAAAATAACCGATTTGTCCTGGTAATCGGCTTTTTCCAGGGAGGTTGTAATTGTTCCCAGGGGGTTTTTCTTGTCGATTTTTACCTCACAGAGACTTATCTTTAGAGGTGAAATTTTTTCTAACCAGGTTTTTAATCGCTGGGCGAACTCAAAACCGTTTTTCGATATCCCGGCCAACACGATCTCTTTTTCTTCCAGATTGGTTTCATAGATCTGGTAGGCGATACGTTTTATTTTATGCTGAATTTGTTCCTGATTTAAGATCAATACACCTTTTTTCATAGTTTTTTGAATTTGAAAAAGAGTTCATTAGCCTGGCGTGGCTTAATAGAGTTATAACACGGTTCCAGAATTTCGATATTAAAGTACTCGCTAAAATACGTTAAATATTCATTTCTGCTACCCCCGAAGGGCGGTCCGTTTTCGGTGAATTCAAAGTTAAATAACACCCCGACAATTTTACCTTCTGGTTTGAGTAGGTCAAAAGCCTTTTTAGCATAGGCTGGTCTTTTTGCTCTTGGCAGTGCGCAGAAAAATGTCTGTTCCAGGATGAGGTCAAATTGGCCTTTAATTTCAAAAAAATCCTTATGCAGGATCTGCTTTTTTGGAAAGTCAGGACAACGTCGAGCAAAATTCTCCAGGGGGGCCTTAACCAGGTCTGCCACGAAAACATTTTTAAAACCTTTATAGAACAGGTATTGGGCCTCCCAGGCATTCCCAGCCCCTGGAATAAGAATTTTCTGGTCCTTGTTGATGAGCTGATCGATGTAGGTCTTAAGCGGGGTAGATATTTGTCCGATATCCCATCCCGTTTTCCCTTCCCTATAGCGATCTTCCCAGAATCCGGAATTGAGTTTTTTATTCATCGGAAGTTGATGGATCATTATTGTCAAACCATTCATCAATATCGCGCCGGTCTTTTTTTGTGGGCCTGCCGGTGCCTTTTTTGCGGTAATAATCTTTGGAATACTTCAGTAGTTCCAGTTTTTCGAAGGCTTCTTTAGGCGTTACATCAAGAACATATAAATTCACCAGTTTAGCACCAACCCGGCTTGGCGGGATATCCAGAACTTCAAGTTGATAATCGATTTGATTTTTGCGCACACTTATCTTATCGGTGGGAAAAACTTCCCTGGAAGCCTTTACATTGTTACCTTCCATTTTTACTTTTCCCTGTTTACAGGCGTGTGTGGCAAGGCTTCGAGTTTTAAAATATCTTACACACCATAAAAACTTGTCAATCCTCATAAAACTGCGGTTTAATCCTTAAACAAAAATACAAGAATATTGTATCTTGCGCCCCAAAATAAAATAATGATGAAATTGAAATCTTTAATTTTAACAAGTATTGTTTTAAGCTTGGTCCTTGTTTCCTGTAGTGATGATGATGACGCAATAGAAGAGGTGCCAGAAAGGGATAAAGCAGCGCAGGCCATAGAAGATGATCAGGCTTTAAGAGCTTACCTTGAAACGCATTTTTACAATTATGAGGATTTTGAAAATCCATCGGAAGATTTTGATTATATAGTGCGATTTGACACAATTGACGGAGATAATGCCGATAAGACCCCCATAATAGAATCTGATAAACTTATCCAGAAAACCTATAGTCAGGATGATGTTGATTATAATTTATATGTCCTTAAAGTAAGAGAAGGTGCCGGAGACCAACCAAGTTTTGCCGATTCGACCCTGGTGACCTATCGCGGTGAGCTGTTAGATCGTTCTACATTCGATAATGCAAAAACGCCGGTTTGGTTTGATCAGATTTCCCTAATTGATGGATTCACTCAGGGGGTGGTTGAATTTAGGGAAGCTTCAGGATATTCGATAAACCCTGATAATACAGTAAGTTTTAATAATGATTATGGGATTGGGGCCGTATTTATGCCTTCTGGATTAGGTTATTTTTCTAATTCTCAAGCCAGAATTCCCGCCTATAGTCCGCTTATCTTTAGTATAAATCTGCTGCAGGTGAATGAGGCTGATCACGATGGAGATGGTATTCCCAGCTGGATGGAAGATATTGATGAAGATGGAGACCTGCGAAATGATGATACTGACCAGGATGAGACACCCAATTTCGCCGATAAAGATGATGACGGCGATGGAACTCCGACCCGGGATGAAATTGTAATTAATGAGGATGGAAGTATTGAATTTCCTGATGCCAATAGCAATGGGACACCAGATTACCTGGATCCTGATACTTTCTAAAAGAATAGCTACCTACCAAAAAAAAGGCCCGGAGAATCTCCAGGCCTTTTTTTGTGATGCAATATTATAATTTATAGGACAAACTCAAGGCCCACTGTGATGGCCGGGAATCGATACTGAAATTCTCTGATGCTGTCTCACTAAAAGCTGTATTCTCTTTAAAGGCACCTTCATATCGAATATCGAAGCCCAAGCGGCCGAAATTAAGACCGGCACCAAGCTGGTATCCCACAGTGATCTCATTTTCTGGATCTCCAATGCTAAGGCTGGTATCTTCAAGTTCGTTACTTATGATATACTGGAAAGAAGGACCTGCTTTTATATTTAGAGGCCCAAAAACATTCAGTCCTACCAATACCGGTGCATCGATCTTGTCTATTTTATAGTCAAAGGTTTCATACTCGGTATTGAGATTGGTATAAAGCAGTTCGGGTTGAAGAAATATTCCTGCAACTTCAAAATTACCGAATAAACCTAAATGATAACCGGATTTGCTTTTTCCTTCTATAGTGGTTGCATCTTCAAAGCCTGCTTCGGCATTTTCGTAGTCCCCGGCGGCTCCATAGTTGATTCCCCCTTTGATACCAAAATTGGCTTCCTGGGCCATCAGGCCTGTACTGGTTAGAAACACAGCAATAATTATTAGCTTTTTCATATTAATTCAATTTTAAGTTAGGGATTCCATAACGCATAAACAGTGCCGTTTATTCTGGAAAAATAAAAAAAGCCCTTCAGGGATATCCATGAAAGGCTTCTAAAAATTTGAAAAACAGAATTTTATTTTCTGCTTAAAACTTTTTCAGTAGCTTTAATTATAGCCTCGGCATTAAGTCCGTATTTGTCCATTAATTGCTCAGGTGTACCACTTTCACCAAAAGTATCCTGGGTAGCTACAAATTCCTGCGGAACTGGATGGTTTTCCGCTAAGGTGCGGGCTACGCTTTCTCCAAGCCCTCCAAGGAAGTTGTGCTCTTCGGCGCTCACCACACATCCGGTTTT
>NZ_JBSYGG010000010.1:0-136868 GCF_054121475.1 Salegentibacter profundi | reverse complement strand
AAAGTTCCCACTACCGGAAAAGTCTAATCGAACCGCACTCGATTATGGCCAGTACCGGGTGGGAACTACTAATTTTAACCTGCGAAAACCCAATTATGTGATAATTCATCACACCGCGCAGGATTCTCTTGAACAAACTTTGAGAACCTTCACCTTGGCCCGTACACAGGTTAGTTCGCATTATGTTATCGATCGTAATGGCGATGTTTATCATATGCTCAATGATTATTTTCGCGGATGGCACGGAGGAGTAGGAAAATGGGGGAATAATTCAGACCTCAATTCATCTTCAATCGGAATTGAACTGGATAACAATGGATTTGAAAAATTCTCTGAGGCCCAGATACAAAGCTTGCTGGCCGTTTTAGAAACCTTAAAAACGGATTATAAAATACCTGCAGAAAATTTCGTGGGACATTCGGATATCGCACCTGGACGTAAGGTAGATCCCAATGCCAATTTTCCCTGGAAAAGATTAGCTGAGAAAGGTTATGGCCTCTGGTATGACCAGGAGCAAGTAAAAAACTTGAAAACAGAAGCTGAATTCTTTCCACCCAATCCCCTCCCCCTGATCCATAATTCAAGTTTGGCCCAAAGAATTCCACTTCTGGATAAAATTCTTTTTCCTGAAGTAATTCCAGCGACTTTCGATGTGGAGATGGCACTAAAGATTATAGGTTTTGATACAAGTGATATGAATGCAGCGCTCCAATCTTTTAAACTGCATTTTATTCAGGATGACATTCAATCTCCGCTTAACCAGAGAGAACTTAAAATACTATATAATTTGTATCAGAAATATTTATAACTGCGGCGCTATGTTCAAAATCGGTTTCTTCAATTTCATTGTAGTGTTTTTTTGCATTTTTTCTTCTTCAGCTCAAATTATTGAAGAAAGTGAATTAGCTGTTATTACCAGAGAAGATTGGAAAGCGAATGAACCGGTGAAGGAAATGATCCCACATAAGCCGCAGTTTATTACCATTCACCACACAGGAATGCCCCAGAACCCAGAATTGGCCATAGAAAAAAAACTTCAGGCCCTACAGCAATTTTCTCAGAAAGATTCTCCTATGGCCGATGGCAGCATTAAAAAGGCCTGGGCCGATGTCCCTTATCATTTTTACATCGCCACAAGTGGTGAGATAGCAGAAGGTAGAGATATTCACTTTCAGGGAGATTCCAATACCAATTATGACCTCAACGGTCATATCCTTATCGTGGTTGAAGGTAATTTTAATAAAGAAAATGTCTTACCTCAGCAATGGGAAAGCCTTAAAAAGCTGGTGAATTATATATCTACAACCTATGGTATTTCAAAAAAAACCATAAGTGGGCACAGGGATCAAGCAAAAACCACCTGTCCTGGAGAGGCTTTATATCAAAAATTACTCTTATTAATTTCGCAAAAACCAGTTAAGATAGGAGCCGAGAAACTTTTTGAAAAGCCATATTTTAACCTGATTAAGAACAAGAAGATCGGGCTGGTTACAAACCATACCGGGGTGCTCCCCAATGGTCAGCATATTGTGGATCTACTTCATAGGAATCCAGAAACGGAGCTTACTATGCTTTTCGGTCCTGAACACGGTATTCGTGGTGAAGAAGACACGCATGTAAGCGATTCAAAAGATGAGAAAACTGGTTTGCCCATAATTTCTCTGTACGGGAAAAACCGCAAACCTACAGCGGAAATGCTGGAAGATGTAGATGTTCTTATATTCGACATTCAGGATATTGGGGCCCGATTTTACACCTATATAAAAACCATGCTTCTAGTTCAGGAAGCAGCGGCTGAGAATGATGTATCGTTTATCGTGTTAGATCGCCCCAATGCAATAAGAGGAACATATATCGATGGTCCTATTGGTAAACCGGGAGAACCGGTTACCGACATTGACATGTTACCCATTACCCACGGGATGACCGTGGGGGAACTTGCTACTATGTTCAATAAGGAAAGAGCTAAATTGGGATTGCAATCCGCAGAATTAAAGGTTATTCCAATGGAAAATTATTCGCGTGAGCTTTGGTATGATCAAACTAAACTGCCTTGGATCAAACCTTCTCCCAATATGCTTAATTTAACAACAGCCACTTTCTATCCGGCAACATGTTTACTTGAAGGCACGAATGTTTCTGAAGGTCGTGGAACTGAACAGCCTTTTGAACTTATCGCAGCTCCATGGATCAAGCCCGAAGAGCTTATAACTCAATTACAGTCCTATGCTTTGAAGGGTATTTCCTACAAATCTACGCAAATAAAGCCACAGCAAATGGTGGACGGGATCGAGATTTATCCTCCGAAATTTATGGGAGAAGAAATCCCTGCAGTAGAAATAGTTTTAACAAGCAGGAATGAGTTTAAATCTGTAGAAGCCGGCATCTATATGCTACATGCTTTGAAAAAATTATATCCCAGCCAACTGCAATGGCGGCAACCCAGGCTGGACGGTTTATTAAAAACCGATAAGGTTCGAAAAGCTTTAGATGCGGGAAAAAGCCCAGAGACAATAATTGCGCAGTGGCACAATGACCTCCAACATTTCCAGAAAATCAGAGAACAATACCTATTGTATTAAATTTGATAAAAGTAAATTATGAAGTTCCCTAAGATAATCCTTTTAGTTTTAGGGTTGTTTTGTTTTGAATGCCTTTTAGCACAGCAAATAACCTCACCTTGGAAGGCCCGGGAAGATCTTAATATCCTTTTACCTGAATCGGTTAAAATATATGATACCTACCGAGCACTTCCCGACGGAAGTCCGCTGCGAGCAATGTATGCTGAGATCGATTTAAGCGATAAAAATCTGAAGCTACGCTCTCTTGGCAGCAATAGCATTCGGGAAACAACTAAAGAAACCTATGAAAGAGGAAATGGTATCCTGGCTATTAATGGTGGCTATTTTTCATCGAATTCTTCAGTAAGCCTTATTGTCGAAGACGGTGAGATGATTGCATACGGACCAACAGAGAATCTCGTACGTGGTGCTTTTGGGATGCATGGTGGAAAGCCCGAAGTGGTTTGGACAAATTCAAAAAATAAAGAAGGATATCCGAAAAAATTTGAAAAACCTGATCTAAACGCTGAGTCCCAGACCTGGAGAGTAAGTCAGGCTGTTGGGGGCGGACCGGTTTTACTTAAAAACGGAAAGATAAAACTAACCGATAAAGAAGAAGGCTTCAGTGGAAGCCACTTACAACGCCATCCAAGAACAGCTATTGGATATAAGGATGATAACAGCCTTATCATGATGGTGGTCGATGGCCGGCAACAAGCCAGTGCAGGAGTCAGCCTTCCCGAACTTGCACAACTAATGCTGGAGGTTGGTGCCTTAGAAGCTATAAATCTCGACGGGGGAGACTCTTCAACCATGGTTGCATCCGAAGAAGTGGTCAATGTCCCCTCAGATATCACTGGCGGAAACCGAAACAGTCTCCGGAATAATGCCGGTGCCCTAGTACTTTCTCAAATTCAGCCTTCAAGGGAAAAAGAACTTATCATATTCGATACGGATGGGCCCGGTTATTCTGAAACGGGGATATGGAAAAACAGCAATCAAGTCAATTATTACGGAAAAACCTCTGCCCGGATCGCAAGCTCAAATTCATTAAACAAGAGCTCTTATGCCTTTAAGGATATTGAAAGAAAACGATACCAGTTAGCTGTCTGGTTTCCGGTAGATCAGGGGGAGAATTCGGCTGAGGTCAATTATATCCTGCATCGCAATTCAAGGAAAGATACCATACAACTTAATCAACAGAATTTTCAAAACCTCGGTAAATGGAATGTTCTGGGAACTTATGAAATCGGTCCAGAAGATAAGCTTGAAATTATGGGTGTTACAAAAGGCAAATTCGTTGCCGATGCAATACGGCTTGTAGCCAGAGAGCGAATCCCTGAATTACCAAAACGAGGGGATGTTCGCATTGCGGTTATTTCCGACCTTAATTCAGGTTTGGGCACTGCCGACTACCAATGGCAGGTAGATAGCATCATTAACCGGATTCCCAAACTATGGCAGCCTGATCTCGTTATATGTGGTGGAGATATGGTTGCAGGAATGGGAATTTCAAGGAAAGAACAACTTCAAAAAATGTGGAAGGGTTTTGATGAACATATTGCACAACCCCTGAAAAAAGCCGGGATTCCATTTGCCTTCACTCTCGGTAATCATGATGGCCCAAGAAGTTATCCCCTGGAACGGAAGTTCGCACGTGATTTTTGGAGAAAAAATAAAAACAGGCCGGAACTCAATTTTGTCGATGACACTCATTTTCCAAATTATTACTCTTTTATAGAAAATGGCATTTTCTTCGTTTCCTGGGAAGCTTCTTCTTCAAAGATCACCGAAGAAAACCTAAAGTGGCTGGAGCAACAATTTAAGACTTCAGAGGCCAGAAATGCCAAACTTCGATTTGTTATGGGACATATGCCTTTATATAGTGTAGCTCAGGAACGTGATTCAAAAGGGAATGTCCTGGAAGAGCCCGAAAGACTCCAAAAATTACTGGAGAAATACGGGGTTCATACCTATATAAGTGGACACCAACATGCTTATTATCCTGGCAAAAAAGGAAAACTTCAATTATTAAATGCAGGTGCAGCTGGTTCAGGTCCAAGGGGTTGGATTGCACAAAATAAAAAACCCATTAACACTATTAGTATTTTGGATGTTTTTCATGAAAAAGATACCCTTATTTACAGCACCTATGATATCAAAGAAAAAGATGCTGGTGATATGACCCTGATAGAGGAAGAATCCTTATCCTCAGCAATCTTTGGTATAAATGGTTATCTTATACGTCGGGATATTACCCGAGTGAAGCAGGCAAGAGCCTTTCTCTCCTCATTGAATATTCCCAACAGTGATAGTCCGGGGATAGCCCATGCAAGAGCTAAAGTAATTAGGGATCAATTACATATTTCGGGTAATTATTTTAACCTGCAGGCTGAAGGGAAATCTCTCGGTCTGCATATAGGACGAAATACGGAAAATGGCGAGTTACTAAGGCAGCTTAAAATTACTGAATCAGGTAACGGAAGTGGAAGAATTGAAGGAGAATTAAGCCTCACAGAGGAGCTAAAAGATTACCTAGCCATTGGAGGCCTCTACCTGGAATTTACAACTTCAGAAGGAAAATTAAGAGGTCAGTTTTATCCCAAGGCCAACACCGCTCCTACACCGCCAAAAATCACTTCGCATTCTGAACAAAACACCTACGGAATACGGGATATTACGGCCCTGTATGTATTAAAGTGGGATGAATCACAGGATAAAAATGGGGATTTCGTGAACTACAGCTATCAACTTTCAAAGGACCCAAATTTTTCGGAGATAGTATTTCAGAAAAAGACAGGAAGGGAGACCAGTGTAAAAATGTCCGAAAAAGAATGGTTTAAGTTCCTGGGTGAAGCTGAAATTGGGGAAACCGTGACCTTCTACCATCGGGTATTAGCAAGTGATGGCAGCAATTTTTCCACCTCTGGTATTTCCAAATTTAGCATGACAAAATCTGATGAGATTCTTGACGATCTAGCCGAAATTCCAGCCCCTGAATATGTATTTAAAGGAAAAATCAGGAATTCCGGTGCAGGTTATGGGGCACAATGGGATGGGGAAGGAAAGCTCTGGCTTGCCGATTATAACCAGGGGTTAATAATTCAAAACAATAACTATGAGGAGGTCGATTTTTCGCCATTAGACAATGTGGAAATCAATAATCAAATCTACAAGCTCAATCCTGTCAATGGTATTGGTGTGGATTTAGACGGCAATATTTTAGTTGGAATCAATCGTCGATTGATAAAAATAGATGCAAAAACCGGGAAAGGAATTGCGGTTTGGGAAGCCCCAGAAGGAGCCCGGGCCATCACTGCTCCCCGAGCTTCGAAAAATGGTGAAATATATGCCATGTCACTTTTTGGAGAGGATCCCAATTATGTATTAAAGCAAAACGGGAAAACTTTTGATTTAATTAGAACTCTTTCTTTAAAAGACAGAAAACTCTCCAGAACCTTTGATATGACCGCAGATGCAAAGACCCTGTATTTTCCCGATCCAGGCAGTCCAAAAATTCAGGTTTATACCAAAAATGGGGGAAAATATAGAAAAGAAGCAGATATTTCCAGTATAAACGCAGGTTCCAGTGCCATCCGGGTTATCGGAAATTCAGTTTATTTAGCCGTAAGATCCAGCGGAGTTAACCCCTCCGGTTTTCATTACAGAAATGAAGAAAAACAACAAATGTGGACCCTGGAGTTACCAGAAGTAAAGGGTGCGGAACCGCGGGGAATAGGAGTTTCAAAAGATGAAAAATCCCTTATTTTTTGTAGTTGGGATAAAGGTGGTGGCTATTATTTATTTGAGAGGAGTGAGCAATAACACTAAAAAAGCATAAAAACCTCCCGAATTTCTGAAATCCGGGAGAATGATTTAATTTCTAAAATTCCTTACATCTTCACCTCTTCGGCTTCCGGTAATGTAAAGAGATCTGATTGTTTCAGATAGATCAATCCTTTATCTTCTTTATTGAAAACCCTTTTTGTCCGTAAATAACGATTGTAGTTGTATTCATCGAAATCTTCAGCTTCGGTATCGAAATTACTGATATGCACTTCCCCCATCGAATGGATGAATTTATTATTACCAATCCACATTCCCACATGGATCACCCTTTCAGCAGTAGAATCGGTAGCGGGTTTTCCAAAGAAAAGAAGGTCACCCTTTTCAAGGTTTTCAAAATTTCTTTCATTATCAACTTCCTCCCCGGTATGGATCTGCTGAGAAGCATCGCGGGGAAGCACTATTCCATTCATAAAGAATACAGTTTTTGTAAACCCACTGCAATCCATTCCTTTTGGTGAAGTACCACCCCATAGGTATGGTGCACCCATAAGGTCTTTACCGGTGGCTACAAGATCTTCTTCAGTGGCTTCCAGGTTTTCCAGCCATTCCAAATAAGGCGATGCATAAGCGGTTTCTACGAAGGCTTTCTTTCCGCTTGGATACCTAACCTCATAAAATTTACCCTGGCGATCAACAAGCTCTAAAATATTTCCTGAGACCAGGTCCGATACTCTCTGAGACTCTGAATCGGGTTCTTGATAAGAGTAACCGGTGGTTTCAAGATAAATTAGCTTATCAGTTTGTTTCCATTCCTTTAATTCCCGCTCTTCCATGTTCTGGATTCCGCCGTAATCAACCCATCCAAGATAGCCTTCCGGGGTTTGTACAAAATACCAGCCACCTTGCTTTTTATACACCCTTAACGGCATACCTAAAGTCGCCTGGGTCACCAATTGAGCCGAATGTTTAGGCTCATCACGGATATTTGCCACAGAAATTTTAACCACTCCCCTGGTTTTGTTATCCAACTCCTGGGCATCGGGAAGCAACAGAATACTGTCTTTAAATTTTATACCTTCAGCTTTTAATTTCTGCCTGAGGTTTTCCACGGCTTCCTCCTGATTCGACTCTCCTTTTAGAATATAGAATTCTCCTTGTTTTTCTGATTCCACATCAAAAAGAGCCACCCTACCATCAGGCGCGTATTCATTCCTTACTTCAGCTATAAATTCCTGGGTTGGATTCTCCTTCTCCCTTTCAGTGGTATCCTGGCAAGCGGAAGCACTAATCAGGATTGCATAAATCAAGGGGAAATATATTTTTCTAAATAGTTTCATTATTTTGACTTTTTAAAGCTAATGTTTTTTTATTTTCAAATTTCAGCTTTGCTTTTACTTATCATACAACTGAGCACCGGTCCCATTTCTATCTGGGAAATGAACTTTTTCATCGAATACTTTAACTCCATCGGCGATATCCTTTTTAATTAGCATACCTCCGTCCATATCTACATAATCAAGCAAAGGTAATAATTGTGCAATGGCCGAAATTCCTACGGTTGATTCGGTCATACAGCCAACCATTACTTTCAGCCCGAGTTTCTTACCCTTTTCGATCATCCTTTTCCCAGGAGTAAGGCCCCCACATTTCGTGAGTTTGATATTTATACCATCAAAATATCCGACACATTTCTCCACATCCTTTTCTTCAATACAACTTTCATCAGCGATTAATGGTAATACCGCTTCATTGTGTAGCCTTTTCATTCCATCCCAGTTATCGGGCTTAAGCGGTTGTTCCAGGAATTCTACATTTAAGTCCTTCATTGCTTTTGCATTGACTATGGCTTGCTCCGCTGTCCAGGCTGCATTGGCATCTACTCTAAAAACTGAATCCGTGTGTTTTCGGAGTTCACGAACAATAGCCACATCCTTATTTGTGCCTAACTTGATTTTATATAGTGGCCAAGGGAAATCCTTTATCTTTTGAACCATTTTTTCGACAGTATCGATACCAATAGTATAATTAGTAAGCGGAATTTTACTGATATCAAGTCCCCACATCTTATAAAGAGGCTGCCCTTTTCTTTTTCCATGGAGATCATGCAGGGCAATATCGAGTGCACACTGCGCAAATGGATTATGCTTTAGGCTGGGCCAGGTAAGGTCCCAGATTTCTTCAGGGGTTTTATTAATATTTTCAGTTAACAAAGGCTCCAAGGCTTGAATGTCCTGCTGCATCTTTTCTACACTGACTCCGTAATAAGAAGTAGCCGTAGCTTCCCCGTAACCAGTAAAGCCCCCATCACTTACTGCTACAATCAAGGTTGGCTGGAAATCCCGGGAACCGTGACTTATGGTGAAGGTGTTTTTTAATTCAAGATTATAGGCATGAAATTCAAGTTTCATTGTTGAGTTTTTAGTCATTATTTTCTTCTACATCCTTAGCGAACCACGCCATAAAGAAGATTGCATCGGCCGTGCCATCCATGGTTGGTTCATTAGTGGAATAATCTCCGAAATCATCGTGATAAACCACAAAATCAGTCTGAAACCGGGCAAATTCGTCTTCCTCTTTTAGACTCAGCCCTTTCAGGTTCTCATATACACTTTTATATACAGGACCATCTACCAGCCCTCCCGGAACTTCTTTACCGGTAAGGTACCAGATACTGGTATGTACATCCTCAGGATATTCGCCGTTTTCCGGAATATTCATAAACATTGAAGTTCCCCAGGGATTATTCCCTAAAAGCCAGTCCCTTTGTGCCAGCATAAAATCATGATACTGATAATCGCCGGTCATTTCTTCATACAGGATTATCTGGGAGATAAGATTAGCGGCTAAATTATTGGAGCACCAGATAAAGGGAACCCCTATCTGAAAAGGATTTCCCTGCCCGCGCTTTACAGTAGCTTCAATCCCATCGCGGTAATACTGCGCCAGTTTTTGCTGAAAGCCTTTATCTACATGCTTATAGAGCACAAAATGCCCGATATTGAAGAAAGGATAAAACCTATAATGGTCCGCTTCTTCCTTATCCATCCATGAAACAGAATTGGCCATTTCAGCATAAGCTTTAGCATCATTTAAATACGTTTCTTTCCCGGTATTTACGAATAACTCCGCAGCTGCCCATTCCATATCATCGGCCCAGGTATCTTCATTGTATCGGTAGGGCGCACCAAAAGAATTTCCCTGCTGAAAGCCTTCCTGTTCCCTTCCCATTTCATACAGATCTTTGGCTGCAATTTGACATTTTTCAGCAAAAACGGGATCGAATTCTTTCCAGATCCTTGCGCCAAGAGCCATTGCAGCAGCAGATCTGCCAGCCAGGTTTGCAATCCCAGTAGCCTTACTTTTAAATTCTCTGAGTCCCTGAGGATCCCCAGTGGCAAAGTAAGCCACTCGATAAGAGTTTGGTCCCCATCCATAATTGGATGAATCTTTATCGGGCCATTTCATTCCCAAATGATCCCTGTCATCGGCTACTTGATGAAAAAGTTCTCCAGGGTCATTGTGCATTTTATGGATCCAGTCCAAGCCCCATTTGGCCTCATCCAATACATCCGGGATCCCGTTGCTTCCTTCCTGTCCCAAGGCATTTACCTTATCTGCAAACTTTTCCGGAAGCAGTTCAAAAGCTTTCAACATTTTAGCGGTAGCGTTACTGGAAGTAATTAAATATTTTAATTGATCTCCTGCATCATGCCACCCACCGCTGAGATCAACGAAAGTGGAGTCGGGCATAGGGCCATACATACTTCGTCCATCACGCTGATGGCACACCATATCTAAAAAGGGATTATAACCGCATCGCTGTTGACGCATAAACCCTATCAAATCTTCATGATGATTTTTATAGGAATAATCTCGGCCAATCCCGAATTCCCTGGATTTTATTCCGGATTTTTTCAATAAAAGGTAATATTTTCCAGGGAGGGTCACTTCCGAGAAATCAGCCTCAAAATAGTATTTAAAATTTCCCCAATCTCCCTTATTCCTGGTTTGAAGTTTTCCTGTATATATTTCCTTATCTGATTCTGCATCAATTATACCGAATTCTACTTCTGGCTTTTTATCTGAAAAAACAATAGCCTCTTTATGGTCTTGTTCCAGATAACCTGCCTGGTTTAACCGGATAAAAAGCTCCTCCCCCTGTTGTTGTCCCTGCATTGGAATAGAGATTCCATGGAATAACATTAAAATTACGAACCTCAATAGTGTTTTCATAGGTAAAAATTATGTGTTTAAAGGACGAGCTCTGTAAAGAGCAAAAAGCCCTAACATGGTAATAGCTGCGTTCACCAGGAGGATTTCAAAACCAAACTGGTAACCATAAAACCATTGGGCAGAATTCCAATCTAAAATTACCGAAATAATTGGAGAGATGATGCACACAATGGGCACCCATTTGTCTTTTACTGCATTACGAGTTAACAGACCATAGACAAACAGTCCTAGTAACGGACCATAAGTAAAGCCTGCAACTTTAAAGACCGCACTTACCACACTGCTGTCATTAACGGCATTAAAGATCACAATTACGAAAAACATCAGAATAGTAAAACCAATGTGAACCAACATTCGGGTTCGTTTCTGGTTACCTTTTCGCTTTTCGATATCGAGAATATCCACACAAAATGAAGTTGTTAAGGCAGTTAAAGCTGAATCGGCACTTGAGAAGGCTGCGGCAATAATTCCCAACAAGAACACAATGCCGGCCAGTATACCGAAATGATTTAAGGCAAGTAGCGGATAGAGATCATCTGAGCGTTCAGGAATTGCGATACCCTGGTCCATTGCATATTTATAAAGCAAAACACCCAAAGCAAGAAATAAAACTGTAGAAATGAAGAAGGTAATAGAAAACCAAAAAATATTTTTCTGTGCATCTTTTTGGTTTTTACAGGTAAGATTCTTCTGCATTACATTCTGATCCAGGCCATTCATGGCTATAGTTATGAAAATACCAGCCAAAAAGCTTTTGAAAAAATTACTATTAGAGCGCCAATTCCAATCAAATACATCGGACATATTACTTTGAGAAATAACAGAAAAAACCTGGGTACCGTCAAGTTCCATGTGATCTATGATTACATAAATACTGATAAGAACGGCCAACAATAAAAATGTTGTCTGCAAGGTATCGGTCCATACAATGGTTTTTATTCCCCCACGAAATGTATATAACCAGATCAATCCAATTGTGATTAAAACTGTGGCCCAAAAAGGAATTCCAAAAGCATCGAAAAAAGCAATCTGCAAGACCAAAGAAGCAAGAAACAGCCTGAAAGATGCGCCAATAGTTTGTGAAATCAGAAAGAATGAAGCACCAGCGTAATAAGATTTTTGGCCAAAGCGGTCTTTTAGATATTCATAAATGGATATCAGCCGAAGTTTATAGAATAATGGAATTAACACCAATGCAATTACCGCATACCCCACCAGGTTCCCCATTACAAACTGCAAATAGGTCCAATTGGAATTTCCAACCTCTCCCGGTACTGAAATAAAGGTTACACCTGAGAGAGAAGCCCCAACCATTCCATAAGCCACCAGGAACCAGGGCGACTGGCGGTTTGCTGTAAAGTAGGTGGCATTATCAGCCTTTCGGGAAGTAAAATGACTAATAGCCATCAATAAAAAAAAGTATCCTGCAATGATGCTAAAAACTAAAATGGGGGTCATAAAAAGGTTTTACTGTATTAAAATCTCTTCGAATTCACTTTGATTTCCAGTACGGTCAACGGCTGTTACACCAATTTTCTCCAGCTTGCGGTCTTCTTCTCCTACTACTCTTTGTAAGTTTTGGGAACGAGCCTGGCTATTTAAAATTTTGTAATCCCAGCTTCCCTTTTCATACTGAAAATAAACTACCCAGCGAAAAACATCATCAGCCTGATTATGCTCCCAGGAAATAACCAGTCTGTCATTATCAATCTCGGTAGTTACCTTAGGGCTTTTGGGAGGCTGGTTATCCAACCAGGGACTAGGTGGTACAAGGCTTTTTTTTCTGTAAGGACCTTCTTTTATGGCCTTTGAAAGTTCTTTATGTTTTACCAGAGGACCTATACTCCAGTGCACCGCACCCTTGCTTTTAGGAAGCATTCCGCGGGTAATCATTATTTGGTTTATGGTTTCATCAATATTTTGGGCATCACCCCCCAGGCCTACATTCATTCCTGGCCACAAATGACGTTGCTTGGTATTTTCACTTTGCCACCAACCTAAGAGCTCAGGGAAACTCTGTCCCAAACTGTTGATTTGCCAGTACAATTGCGGCGTATAATAATCGATCCATCCTTCATTAAGCCAGAGTCTGGCATCAGCATAAAGTTTTTCGTACTGGTCGTAACCGGTTACAGACTCAGGATAACCAGGCCGCCAGATGCCAAAAGGACTTAAACCAAACTTTACATGTGGTTTCTCGGCTTTAATTTCATTGTAAACTCTTTTTATAAATGTATTTACACTTTCACGCCGCCAATCTCCCCGAGAAAGCTGTCCTCCGGCAGCTTGATAAGCCCTCCAGCTCTTGTCGTCTGGAAAATCTTTTCCATCATTGTAAGAATCATAGGGATAAAAATAATCGTCAAAATGAACCCCATCCAAATCATATCTTTTTACCAAATCCATCACAACTGCCGATGATAGGTCCTGTGTGCCTTTTTGTGCAGGATCCATCCACCACATACCGTTATCCAGTTCGACCACAAGATTAGGATCGGTTTTAATAACCGACTTTTCACTGATTTCTTTTCCCGCAGTATGATGTGCCCGGTAGGGATTTAACCATACATGTAGTTCCAACCCCCTTTGATGAGCTGCATTTATCCAGAATTCTAGCGGATCGTAATAAGGATCCGGCGCTTTCCCTTGTTGCCCGGTAAGGTAATAAGACCAGGGTTCTAAACTGCTTTTGTAAAGTGCATCAGCCTGTGGTCGTACCTGAAAGATCACAGCATTAAAGTTATTGTTTTCAAGAAAATCAAGCAACTCAAGAGCCTCTTCTTGTTGCTGGGATGTGGACAACCCAGGTTTACTTGGCCAATTAATATTTGCAACCGTAGCAACCCAGGCTGCTCGGAATTCTTCAATATTTCGTGGAGTTTCCGGATCCCAGGGAGTGATTCCGGCAACTTTTTCTTTTTCAGGCGAAGGAATCTCAGGAGCTGGGACAGGTAAAGTATCTTTTGGCTCAATCTCTTCCGCAGGCATCTCTGGAGCCGGTTGCGTAGATTTACAGGAAGCCAAAATGATGCTTAAAAAGAGTACGTAAAAAAAATATTTAAAACTCATAATTTTAGGAATAAGATAAAATGCTATTCAGTACAAAAAGAAAAGAGAAAGGGCGCTAAAGATTTCCCTTTCTCTTCAATAAAATGATTGTTGATCATTAACATGCCCTCTAGAAATCCATAAGGGGAAATGCCAGAGTTATTATAAAATTTAACAGAATTCTTATTTGGGGTCATTTTTAGAATTACTCACTGCTTTACGGACACTGCCATATTTTTTTAAGAGTTCAGAAGCCTTAGCCTGGTCCACATCGAGTTCTTCCATAATCATTCTGGTACCCCGACCAACGAGTTTCTTATTGGAGAGCTGCATATCCACCATCTTATTACCCTTTACCCTACCTAATTTGATCATAACGGAAGTAGAAATCATATTTAACGCCAGCTTTTGCGCCGTGCCAGCCTTCATTCTTGTGCTTCCTGTGACAAATTCAGGTCCTGTTACTATTTCAATTGGATACTCGGATACCTCAGCAAGAGGGCTACTGGAGCTACAGGTAATACATCCAGTAACAATGCCCTTTTCACGTGCATCTTTAATTCCGCCTATAACATAGGGCGTGGTCCCGGAAGCGGCAATACCTACCAGGACATCATCCGTACTGATTTCATAATCCTGAAGATCCTTCCAGGCTTGTGTAGTATCATCTTCAGCATTTTCAACGGCCTTTCTTAAAGCCACATCTCCTCCAGCAATAAGGCCAATTACCAAATCATCAGTAACCCCGAAGGTCGGTGGACATTCTGAAGCATCCAATACTCCAAGTCTCCCACTGGTTCCGGCTCCGATATAAAAAAGCCGCCCTCCGTTTTCCATTTTGGATACGACGACATCAACTAGTTTCTGTATAGCAGGAATTTGTTTTTCGACGCTATCGGGAACACTTTTATCCTCCTTATTGATATTAGTGAGCAACTCGGTGGTGCTCATTTTTTCCAAATCGTTGTAATTGGAGGATTTTTCGGTATCGGGATTATTCATTTTCACGCTCATTATTATTTATTTTGAAGAAGGAGTAAATCCGGAAAACACTCCCTTACTTCTTTCTGAATTCCAGTTCACCTCAGGAGTTCGGTAATAATTGACCTTCATTCTATCGAGTCTTTCACCATGTTTTCCTAGTCGGCTTATGAAATTTTGATATTCCCGGTTTTCAGTGTTACTCCAGCCCACTTCAGCCATAGCAATACTTCTTGGCCAGAATCTATCATCAAGGGCTGAATCGCTTAAGACCATTTCTGTCCACACCGGAGCTTCCACTCCTATTACATCGGGATTATCCGAATTAAATTCATATACATTCTTTAAGGATACCCCATCTTCCTTACACCAGTTATTGGTAGATTCCTGACCTTCAACATTGGCATGATCAAAGTAGAAGTGAGAACAGATAGACTCGATAACTTTAACGTCTACCACACTTTCAACCTCCCCGTGCCAGCGTTGACTTATAAAACTAGAATCAACTTCAGCCTTAGTAGCTTCTTCCCATCCAATGGAAGTTTTACCCAAACCTCTGACGATGGAATCGGCTTTTACCATAAACTCTTCATATAAAGGATCTTCGATCTCATCGCCCCCAATATGAAGCCATGGGCCTTCAGTTATTTCAGCCATTTCTCCTAAAACGGTTGCTACAAAATCATAAATTTCAGGGTTCTCAAGACAGAATTTGCTCCAGCCTACATTATACTCGTGATATAAAGCAGGTGGCGTAGACCGAGCAGGAGTTAGATTCGAAAAACCTTCGCAATTTAATTCCGGATAAGCCATTAAGGCTGCGTAATTATGACCAGGCATATCAATTTCCGGAATTATTATAATGTTTCTAGCAGCAGCATATTCCTGGATCTCCTTATATTCCTGCTGGGTTAAAAATCCGGATCTTCCACCCTTTACAGCCCCCATACTTCCAACTTCTGTAAGTTTAGGAAGCTGCTTGATTTCAATTCTCCATCCCTGATCATCGGTAAGATGAAGGTGAAGACGGTTAAGCTTATAAAAAGCCATTCGATCTATATGATTTTTGATGTATTCAGGTCCAAAGAAACTTCTGGAAATATCGATCATAGATCCTCGCCATTCATATTTTGGAACATCTGTTATAGCTACTTGTTGTAATTTTATTTCCTTAGAAACCTTTCCTGTTTCTATTGCTGCAGGAAACATTTGCCTAAGAGTCTGTATTGCATAGAACAACCCGTCCTCCGTGGCGGCAACTAGGTTGACCTTATCTTGAGTAATATCAAGTTTATAACCTTCATCCCCCAGGCTTTCCTTCAGATTTTCATCTATATTCAGTGAGAACCCAAGACAATCCTCTCCTTCCATAGGAAAGCTTTGTGCATAGGTGTTTTTCAGCAATTGTTGCAGCCAGGCAGCCGAGGCTTTCGCCTTGGAATTATAACAAACCACTGTTTTTTCTGGAAGAGTGAATACCCCCTCTTTCCATTCAATTTCTGCCGGCTGCGGAATAATTGCCGGATTTTCTGCAGGAACTTCCTGTGCTATGCCTACAAATGGAAGCCATAACATCAGCATCATCAAATAGTGTATCGTTGTTTTCATAATAAAGATTTATTTAATTTTATGTCCTTTGGCTGCGAAGAACCAAATATAAAGATAACAAGGAATTACGATCCAGTACGCCTGTTGGGTGTCAAAAGTATCTGCTAAATACCCATAAACAAGTGGCAATATAGCTCCACCGGCCAATGCCATAATCAAAAAGGACGAGCCCATTTTGGTAAATCTACCCAATCCGTGAAGTGCCAAGGGCCATATCGCTGGGAAAACCAAAGCATTGGCCAAACCTAACAGCGAAATACAAAGTACTGAAATATAGCCATCAGTAAATATGGCTGCCAGGCCTAGAATTATACCCAGAATACCCGAAACCTGTAAAGCTTTCTGCTGGCTTATATATCTAGGAATAGTAACCGTTCCGATGAGGTATCCGACAATCATTGCGATAAGGGTGTAAGTAGTAAAGTATTTAGCAACGTCAGTAGCAATATTGTGCCCATCCCTTGCGTAACTTATCACGGTATCCCCGGCAATTACTTCAACCCCGACATAGAGGAACATTGCCAGAGTTCCAAGTAACAAATTAGGAAACTGGAGCACGCTGGTTTTATTCTTATTTGCAGCAGCAACAGTTTCATCTTCACTATCAGTTTCAATTTCAGGAAGTGCCGAATAATAGATAAGAACAGAAAGACCAACCAAAATTACCGCCATAATCATATAAGGGGTAATTACCAGAGAAGCAAGTTCATCCAATTCAGCTGCTTTTGCTGCAGATCCCATATTTTCGAGCCTTGCTTCTACGGCATCCATATTCTTAAGCAGAATCGCACCAAAAATAATTGGAGCCAATGCTCCGGCGACCTTGTTACAAATACCCATTATACTTATTCTTTTGGCCGCACTTTCAATCGGTCCAAGAATAGTGATATAAGGATTTGCTGCAGATTGCA
This sequence comes from Salegentibacter profundi, assembly GCF_054121475.1. Taxonomy (NCBI): domain Bacteria; kingdom Pseudomonadati; phylum Bacteroidota; class Flavobacteriia; order Flavobacteriales; family Flavobacteriaceae; genus Salegentibacter; species Salegentibacter profundi. Next base: position 119,737 of record NZ_JBSYGG010000010.1, on the reverse strand, counting down.
ACAACGCAAGTCCAGTACCCTGAATAAACAAACCGAAAAGAAACATCGCATAGGTTCTGGACATAGCTGCGGGTATAAAGATTAGTGCACCAATTGCCATAACCACAAGTCCAAGAGACATTCCGTTTTTAAACCCTACTCTTTTTAATACCCAGGCGGAAGGAATAGCCATAACAAAATATGAGATGTAAGATGCGAATGCAACGAGGTAGGATTCAAAATTATTCAGCTGACTGGCCGTTTTTAAAAATGGAATAAGTACAGAATTTAGCCAGGTAACAAACCCGAAGATAAAGAATAGGACACCAATGATTATTATAGACCTGTTGGTGCTGTTTTTACCTGATTGTTCTTGTACTGCCATATTATAATTTTTAATTGTTAGTTAAGATTTTAAAGTTTCAAAAATGTTAATAAACATATAACAAAAAACTTACTTACAAAAAAAAGAAACTTTTTTAGAACGGGTAGTCACTTCACTAAGTTTTTTTAAGAAATACTTGTAGATTGCTTATTTTTTTATTTATAAAAGAACTCTTAAAATTTTTGCCTCAATCAGAAACTTGTTTTCCATACATATTGGAAACGGCTTAAATAAACTATATTTGTAGCCTTAAATTCGAGACTAAATAAAAGGAATGAATAAGGTTTAAATAATTCCTATCCTACTGTTTTTTAAGCATATATAAAAAAACTTGAATAAACAAAGAGGGAGTACATAAATCTTTTAATATACCTACTCAATATTTTTTATGAAGCATATAAGAAACTTCTGCATTATTGCACACATTGATCACGGAAAAAGTACACTGGCCGATAGATTGCTGGATTTTACGGGTTCGGTTACCGAACGCGAAAAACAGGAGCAATTATTGGACAGTATGGATCTGGAACGCGAGCGGGGCATCACTATAAAAAGTCACGCTATCCAGATGGATTATATCCATGAGGGTGAAAATTATATATTAAACCTCATTGACACTCCCGGTCATGTAGATTTTTCTTATGAAGTTTCCCGTTCTATTGCAGCCTGTGAGGGAGCCCTTCTAATAGTTGATGCCGCCCAAAGTATCCAGGCGCAAACAATCTCCAATCTTTATCTGGCATTGGAAAATGACCTGGAAATTATACCTGTACTCAATAAGGTTGATCTTCCTAGCGCTAATCCCGAGGAAGTTACGGATGATATCGTAGACCTTTTAGGATGTGATGCTTCAGATGTTATTCCTGCCAGTGCCAAAACAGGTTTAGGAATAGAGGAAATTCTCCACGCCATCATCACACGGATACCTGCACCAAGCGGAAAGGTAGATGCTCCTTTAAGAGCACTTGTTTTCGATTCTGTTTATAATCCTTTTCGAGGGGTGGAAACCTTCTTTCGGGTTATCAACGGAAGTATCAAAAAAGGGCAACATATTAAGTTCGTTGCAACGGGCAAGGATTATTATGCCGACGAAGTGGGTACCCTGAAATTAAAACAATTACCAAAAAAAGAAATTAAAACCGGAGATGTTGGTTACCTAATCACCGGAATTAAAGATGCACGAGAGGTAAAAGTAGGTGATACTATTACAGATGCAAAAAATCCAACTACTGAAGCTGTTGCTGGTTTTGAGGATGTTAAACCAATGGTTTTTGCAGGTATTTATCCTGTCGATACTGAAGATTACGAAGAGTTAAGAGCATCTATGGAAAAACTACAGCTCAATGATGCTTCGCTGGTTTTTACTCCTGAAAGTTCTGCCGCACTTGGCTTTGGTTTCCGTTGTGGTTTTCTGGGCATGCTTCATCTGGAAATTATACAAGAGCGCCTTGAAAGGGAATTTGATATGACCGTTATCACCACGGTACCCAACGTATCTTACCACGCTTATACAAACAAGAATCCCGATGAGGTTATTCTTGTAAATAACCCTTCAGATCTACCTGAACCTTCCTCCCTTAACCGTGTGGAAGAACCCTATATAAAAGCGAGTATAATCACCAAGGCCGATTATGTTGGACCTGTGATGAATTTATGTATTGAGAAACGCGGTGAGATTACAAACCAAACTTATTTAACCCCAGAAAGAGTCGAACTCACTTTTGATATGCCCCTGGCAGAAATAGTTTTCGATTTTTATGACCGACTAAAAACCGTCTCCCGGGGCTACGCATCTTTTGATTATTCTCCTATTGGTTTACGCCAGTCTAAGCTAGTTAAAGTGGATATACTTCTGAATTCTAATAAGGTTGATGCCCTCTCCGCTTTACTTCACGTCGATAACGCCTATGACATTGGTAAGAAAATGTGTGAAAAGCTCAAGGAACTCATTCCCCGGCAACAATTTGATATACCCATTCAAGCGGCCATCGGCGCAAAGATCATTGCCCGGGAAACCGTTAAAGCGCTTCGTAAAGATGTTACAGCAAAATGCTATGGAGGGGATATCTCGCGAAAGAGAAAACTTCTTGAAAAGCAGAAAAAAGGAAAAAAACGAATGCGCCAAGTTGGAAATGTGGAAATTCCACAAGAGGCATTTATGGCGGTATTAAAGCTTAATGATTAATCTCAGCCCTGAGAACAAAACCCACCTTGCACGGTGGGTTTTTTAAGCACTTGTGGCATCGGATTTTTTCTCTTTCCTCATTTTTTTATTTTTGTAAATCTTCAAAATAGAACTACCATGGCTGGACATAGTAAATGGGCGAATATTAAGCATCGCAAAGGAGCTCAGGATAAGAAACGGGCAAAAGAGTTTACCCGAGCAATAAAAGAAATAAGTGTAGCTGTAAAGGACGGAGGCGGTCCAGATCCTGAAGCCAATCCTGCTTTAAGAAATGCCATATCCAATGCCAAAGGCGTAAATATGCCTAAGGACACCATTGAAAGAGCCATAAAAAAGGCCAGCGGGGCTGATGCCGATAATTATGAACTTGTCACTTTTGAAGGTTATGGTCCGAATGGAATCGCTTTTTTTATAGAATGTACCACGGATAATACCAACCGCACGGTAGCATCTGTAAGATCGATTTTCTCAAAAAATGGAGGTAGCCTTGGCACCAATGGCTCTTTGGAATTTCTTTTTGATAAAAAAGGAGTATTTATTATTGAACGAGAAAAGGTAACAATGGATTTTGAAGAATTCGAACTAGAACTTATAGAAGGCGGCGCTACCAAAATCGAAAAGGATGAGGACCTTTTGAGTGTTTACACCGATTTCACCGATTTTGGGTTAATGTCTTCAAAACTGGAAGAACTTGGCATTGAAGCTAAAGCCTCAGAAATTCACCGAATCCCTATGAACACCCTGGAACTTCCAGTTGAGGATGCTAAAAAGATCCTGGATTTGGTTGAAAAATTTGAAGAAGACGACGATGTTCAGAATGTTTATCACAATCTGGAGATTACCGATGAACTGATAAATTCTTTGGAGGAATAAACCTCTACTGAGGATATACAATTATCTTGGTATTCTCTGCAAAATATTGTTCCAGTTTTTGAGGGATTTTTTCAATAATTGCCTGATGAACGATGGTTTTTTCGCGTCCCATCACAAGCATAATGATATCTTCCGGCCGCACTTTTTGGGAAATAATAAGAAAGTCTTCCCAGTTTACAAATTCTTTAAAGGTAAATGGAGCTTTTAAATTGAGATCTTCTACTGTTTTTTCAATAGCATGCCATGTAATTTTGCTTGAATAGAGTGCTATAGGAATGCTCAGCTCTTCTGCAATGATTATCAATTTTTTTATCCAAATTTGAAATCCTTCAAGGGTTTCAGTAAATGGCGGAACAGCTACAATCAATCCCTCGTTGGTGGCCCAGGGTTTTTTTACATCACAGAGGAACAGCGTTTTTTTCGTATGTTTAATTATACTTTGCATTTTTTCCCCGATTACTAGGCCAGGTCGAGAACTTGTGGGCCATCCCATAACAATAATATCTGAAATAAGTTCACGGGATTTTCTTGCAATTCCATCAGCTACATCCTGGTCTATGGTTGCGGTTATCTCTACATCAGTTTCAGAGGCTGAAGCCTGTTTTACAAAATCCTCAAGTTTATTCTTTGCCTGGGCTATATTAAGTTCGGCTTCTTCATCATTAGGAACCACAGAAACTATGGATATAGGATTCCTTGAACTTCTATCCTTAATCAGTATTGCAAATTCCAGTAACTTGTCAAAATTAACTATGTTGGCCAGGGGTAGCAAAATGCTTTCCATTTTATAGCTTTCAGATCTTTTGATCTCTTCCGGGTTTAACGCCTTCCCTTCTTCCGCCAATCGTACCGCGGCCTTTTCTGTAGCGAAAGTGGCAACTATAGAAGTTAAGAGAATAAGTATTATTGTTCCATTGAGAATATTGATATCTATAATCTCCGCGTTATAGCCAACAATTATTACCGCCAGGGTAGCAGCAGCATGACCACTACTTAGTCCGAATATAACCTTACGTTGGGCATTGGAGTACTTAAAAACCAGCTGGGTAAAAAATGCTGCGAGCCATTTCCCAGCTAGGGCCACCACTGAAAGGGTTAGGGCCACTATAATAGCCATATACCCACTTAAAATCACACTGATATCCACTAGCATTCCTACACTAATAAGGAAAAAGGGAATAAAAAGGGAGTTCCCCATGAATTCTATCCGGTTCATAAGCGCGGAGGAATGAGGAATTAATCGGTTTAATGCCAGCCCGGCAAGAAAGGCTCCAATAATATCCTCCACCCCCGCAAGTTCAGCCAAAAAAGCGGCAAGAAACACTATGGCAAGTACAAAGATATAGTGGGCATGTTTTTCTTTTTCCATGCGTGTAAAAAACCATTTAGCCAGTCTTGGAACCAAAAAGAACATGATAGCAATAAAAATACTCAGGGAAATAACCAACCTTATCCAAAAATCGACAGTAAGTCCACCTTCCTGAGCATTCCCCATTATCACTGCAAGAATAATTAGTACTGCGGTATCAGTTAAAATAGTTCCTCCCACCGTTATGGCAATAGCTTCATTTTTTGCTACCCCCATTTTACTTACTATGGGATAAGCAATCAGCGTATGAGTAGCAAACATACTCGCGGTAAGAAAGCTTGCATTAAAGTCATAACCTAAAAGGTAATAGCATACCGGAAAACCGATAACCAGCGGTAGAATAAAAGTAAAAAAACCAAAGAGCAAACTTTTGTTTCGATTTACTTTAAACTGATTCATGTCTAATTCAAGTCCTGCAATAAACATGATATATAGAAGACCAATTTTGGAAAAAAGATCTATTGCAGCATTCTGCTCCAGGATTCCGAAACCATAAGGCCCTATAATGATTCCAGAAATAATCAACACGATAATTCCAGGAATATTAATTCTTTTAAAAATTATAGGAGATACCAGGATAATAACCAGGATAAGAGAAAATACTAATACCGGATTGCTGAAGGGTAATTCAAATTCATGCTTCAGGATATCTAAAAACTCATTCATCTGGTTCCTGTTTGATTCCTATAAAAATAGGAAAAACAACAGTGTCAGATGCTTGCTCCTTAAAGATTATTGTTGTTCACTGGAGGTGGATTTTATGAAGTAGCCGGTTCCTCTTTGGTATTCTTTCCTGCATTTTGTTCACTTTCCAATACTTTACCAAGATAAACCAGTGCGAAACCTTCTTCGATTTCAACTTGTGAACTGTTGGAAGGGATAATGGTAAATTTGCCCTCTTTGTTCTTCACAAATACAGGAACTATTTCCGGATTCGATTTAGTAATTTCGATCAGTCCTTCATAATGTTCTTTACTATTGAGCTCTTTTTCATGGATTTCCGGGTATTCTCTGGCGAGTTCAGTAAGCTTGATATAATCATCGGTATGAGAAAACAGCCCCTCTTCTGGATTGAGTTCAGGGTTAGTCATCTCATCTGAAGTAATTACTCTAAAAGAACCATTTTCTCCAAACTGCTTTTTGAATTTATTAATTGCTGTTTTATTGATATCACTATTGCCAGTCATTGCCATTAAATATCCGATATCATTTAACTCAATGTTATTTAGAAGATTATCCTCGTAAACGCTACCTTCAATAGCATCCAGTCCAAGACCTTTCGCTTTTTTTACATTATCCCTGTTACTATCGAGTAAAACCACATGACGTTTGTTATCCTGCAGGTATTTTCCAATTAACCTTGCAATAGAAGAGGCCCCGATAATTAATATTCCTTCAGATTCCTTAATAAAGACCCCAACTATTTTTGCAAAAAACCTCGCCGTAGCAGCATTCAGTAGCACAGAAAAGAGCACAATCATAAATACCAGAGGCGTTATATATTCGGCATCTTCTATTCCTTCTCGGGCCAGCCTAAGACCAAAGAGCGAAGCGATCCCTGCAGCAACAATACCACGTGGACCTACCCAGCTAATAAAGGAAATTTCATTTACCTTAAGGCCAGATCCCAATGAACTTAGAATTACCCCTAAAGGTCTTACAAGCAAAACCACTATCCCAAAAAGAATAAGCGATTGCCAGTTATACACCAATAGCATTTCCTCCATTTCGATGTTAGCAGCAAGAAGAATGAAAAGAATTGAAATTAGCAAAACACTTAATGATTCCTTGAAATAAAGAAGTTCTTTAATATTGGGAAGCTTTTTGTTTCCCATGACCATTCCCATTATAACCACAGCCAGTAATCCACTTTCATGAGCAAAAGTATCAGCCAGTACAAAAACCCCCAAAACCGTTGCCAGGATAAATACATTTAGGAGATAATGAGGGATAACATTTTTTTTGATAAGAAAAGCCAGGAGATTGGCGAAAGTAAATCCAAAAGTGAATCCGAATAGCAAAATTTTTCCAAATTCTATCAGAGCAGTTTGGGTAAAATCCTGGCCTCCTTCTACCCTTATAAATTCAAACATCAAAACAGAAATAAGAGCACCGATGGGATCTATAAGAATTCCTTCCCACTTGAGGATAGAGGAAACATGTTTTTTCAGCGGAATATTTCTTAAAATAGGTGAAATTACAGTCGGCCCGGTGACAATAATCAGCGCTGAGAAAAGAAAGGAGATTTGCCAGGTTAAACCAAATATAAAATGTGCAGCCAAACCGGCCCCTACAAAAGTAACGAGGGTTCCAACACTAATGAGCTTTAAAATAACAGGACCAATATTTCCTATTTCACTCTTACGTAAGGTTAACCCACCTTCAAAAAGGATAATTGAAATCGCAAGGGATACAAAATAAAACAAACTTTCTCCAGGAAACACGCCTTCACTGCCATTCCAAATGGGTTCCAGCCACTTTGTACCATCCTCTGTAAAAAATGTAGAAATAGGACCAACTAAAAGCCCTATAAGAATTAAAGGGAGAATTGCAGGGGTTTTAATTTTCCAGGCCAACCATTGAGCCAAAATTCCAAGTATAACAAGACTTGCAAGTTCTAACATGCTTCATTTATTTAAGCGGAATATTGCTATTTACAAAAATAACCCGATTTAAAAATGAATTTGAGGAATTTTCTCGTTTTATTAAAAGAAAAACTGCTTTTAATCATTTTTAATTGCATTCAAGTTGAAATATTAAATTTTAGGTTAAAAATAATTAATATTTTGTAGGTCATTTAAAAGTTAAAAACAGCTAGACGCTATGGAAGAATTAAATATCCTTAATCTTTTAATCATACTCTCAAGTGCATGGATAGGTGGTTCTTTAGCCAAGAAAATTGGTTATCCTGCTATTCTAGGTGAACTTTTAATAGGAATTCTTCTGGGTCCTGCGCTATTCGGTCTGCTAGAAACCTCAGAGATGATCAATGTTTTGGCAGAAGTTGGTATTATTCTTCTGATGGTATACATAGGGATGGAAATCAACTTCAGGGATCTGGGTAAAGCATCCTGGGCAGGATTACTTGCTGCAGTTGGAGGATTCATTGTGCCTTTTATATTGGGTTATTATACGATCATTTTCTTCGGCGGCACACAAATGGCGGCAATATTTGTAGCTATCGCTGTTGGAGTAACCTCTTTGGCAACCAAAAGTCGAATCCTGGTTGATCTTAAATTACTCAATACCCGTATAGCTTATGTATTAATGGCTGGAGCTCTTATTTCGGATACTCTTGCCCTTGTGATCTTTGCCGGAATAATTAGTTATGTGGACGCCGGAAGTATTGATAGCTTGGGGTTAACCTGGGTTGCGGGCAAAGCTATCCTATTCTTTATCTTTACTGCCCTTGCTGGAATTTATCTTCTGCCACTGCTTGGAAAATATCTTTATAAAGCCAATATTACCAGCCGTACCCTGCATTTCACTCTTATATTAATTATTGTATTAGGCTTTTCTGAACTCGCTGAACTTGCAGGTCTCCATAGTATTCTAGGGGCTTTTATGGCTGGTTTATTTATTAGAGATGGTGTTTTCCAACGCCAGATTTCTAAAGATATCAATCATATATTCCACGATGTCTCAGTGGGGTTTCTTGCTCCTATTTTCTTTGTCTCCGCCGGATTCAATGTTACCTTAGAAGTGTTCCAAACTGATCTTTGGATGCTAATTGTGGTTACTGCTGTAGCCATGGTTGGTAAAATAGTGGGTACCGCCGTGTTTTATCTTCCCAGTGGTTATGGCTGGAGAGAGGGAATAACTGTGGGAACAGGAATGAACGGGAGAGGTGCCGTAGAGATTATTATTGCGGGAATTGGCTTGCAAATGGGGATCATAACTTCAGAGATCTTTTCCATCCTGGTTTTTATGGCGATTTTCACCACTTTAAGCGTGCCGGTTATGTTAACCTGGACAACAAAATGGCTTAGAAATAGGGGTGAACTTGTTACCCAGGAATCAAAGTCGGGATATATTATTCTGGGTGCAAATCCTCTGGGTCTGTTTGTGGCCAGTAAATTAAAGGGAGACCAAGAGATGGTGATCATAGATGGAAACCGGGAGCTTATTGCAGAGGCTAAAAAACAAGGTTTTAAGGCTATCCATGGCAATATTCTTAAGGAGGAAACAATGGAAGATGCTAAAGCCTTAGAAAAAGGCACCTTTATAGGTCTTACAGGAAATAGTGAAATAAATCTACTTGCGGCTCAACTTGCTGATGATGCATTTTTTATTCCCAATAAGATTGTATTGGTTTCTCCCAATGAAAACGGCGCCGATGTAGAGCTTCTGGATAAGGTTGATGCTACCTCGATGTTTGCGGATAAAACCGAACTCGAACCCTGGTCAAATCGAATATTCTCGGGCAATTTTCAAGAAATTCAACAAGAGGTAGAAGAAGAGATAACTACCCGGGAATGGGTTAAAGCGCATCAGCAAAAAAAGGCTGATTTTCTACCTGTAGTTATTATTAATACTGAAGGTCAGAAGCGTCCATTTCATTACAATGATATTATTCTTCCAGGAGAAAAGGTGCTATATCTCTCCTGAATTCTGAATTTCCTGTTAAAAAATATTCCCTGGTTTACTTATTGCTTAATCATGTATGATGCTTTTAGTAATTTGCAGGGGAAAAAATCAATATTTATGAAATTATATCCTATAGAATCCGGAAATTTCAAACTAGATGGTGGTGCCATGTTTGGGGTTGTTCCCAAAACCCTTTGGAACCGAACAAATCCTGCCGATGAAAATAATATGATTGATATGGCTGCTCGTTGTCTCTTAATTGAGGATGAAGACAGACTTATACTTATCGATACAGGAATGGGCGAAAAGCAAAGTGAAAAATTCTTCAGTTATTATTATCGCTGGGGAGATCATTCTATTGATAAATCCCTTAAAAAATATGGTTTTCACCGAGATGATATTACTGATGTTTTTATGACCCACCTACATTTTGACCATTGTGGAGGGAGTATACAATGGAATAAAGACCGCACGGGTTACGAACCCGCTTTCAAAAACGCTCAATTCTGGAGTAATAAAGAGCACTGGTTGTGGGCGACCCAACCAAATGCCCGGGAAAAAGCTTCATTTTTAAAAGAAAATATTATTCCCATGGAACAAAGTGGGCAACTTCATTTTCTGGAGAGAAAAGATTCTGAAAGATATAAACAGTGTAATAACTTTCCATTTGATGTATTATTTGTAGACGGTCATACTGATAAACAGATGATTCCACATATATCTTATAAAGAGAAAACCCTGGTTTTTATGGCGGATCTTCTTCCTACAGCAGGACATATTCCTTTACCTTACGTAATGGGCTATGATACCCGTCCATTGCTCACCTTATCCGAAAAAGATAGATTCCTCAAGCAGGCTGCCAATGAAAATTTCTATCTTTTCCTGGAACACGATGCCCACAATGAAATCATCACACTTAAAAACACCGAAAAAGGTGTTAGACTAAATGAAACTTTTACTTTTAACGAACTTTTTAATTAAAAAACTATGAAAATACCTTTTTTACAACAGGTACTTATAATGGCAAGTGCCGTATTAATTACAGGATGTAGCAGTACGGCACCAAAAATAATCTCTACACCAATTGCTAATATTGATTCTATCCCATTAAAAATTACTGACCTGTCTGAAACTGAATTAAAAGGTTGGGGCGGTGCAGATCTAATGTCCGATACTATCCCTGGAATGAGCGTAAATCGAGCTTACCAGGAAATCATTAAAAACAATGAGGGTCAAAAAGTTATAGTAGCAGTGTTAGATAGCGGGGTAGACATTGCTCATGAAGATTTGCGAAGTGTGGTTTGGGTTAATCGTGATGAAATTCCCAACAATGGAAAAGATGATGATAAAAATGGCTACATCGACGATATTCACGGTTGGAACTTCCTGGGTGATGCCGTGGAGGAAAATATGGAATATACGCGTATTATGAAAAGGCTTGGTCCTAAATATGAAGGAAAACCAGCCAGTTCTATTAGTACGGCAGATCGGGCTGAATATATATACTACCAGGAAGCAAAGGCTGAATACGAAAAGGAATATAACGAAACCCTTCAGAATAAAAACCAGTATGAAGCCATTAAAAAACAACTGGTAGCCGCCCATGCGGCTGTATCCTCTCAACTTGGGAAGGAAGATTATACCAATGAAGAGTTAAGAGCATTGGAAACCACAGATCAACAATTGACTCAATATAAGGCTATGTTACTCCAAATTCAGGATAATGTTAATGAAAACATTCCAGAGGCCTTGGAAGAACTCGATGAAGCCATTGAATATTATGCTGGAAGGATTGATACTCATTTTAATCTTGAATTGGATGGAAGGTCACCGGTAGGAGACGATCCTTATAATATAAATGATACCGATTACGGAAATAATAAAGTTGCTGGTCCGGATCCAAAAAAGGAAGATGCAAAACACGGTACTCATGTAGCCGGAATTATCGCTGCCAACCGGGAAAATGACATTGGAATAAAAGGTATCGCTAATAATGTAGAAATAATGGTGATAAGAGCTGTACCAGATGGTGACGAATATGATAAAGATATCGCTCTAGGAATTCGGTATGCCGTGGATAATGGTGCTAAAATTATCAATACCAGTTTTGGTAAGTACTTTTCCCCTAATCCAGAATGGGTAGAAGAAGCCATACAATATGCTGCTAAAAACGATGTACTTATCGTAAATGCAGCCGGGAATGAAGGCATAAATCTTGATGAAAAAAGAGTTTATCCCAATGATCAGACTCCTGAAAACCCTGACGAGATTTCTAATAATGTTTTAAGTGTTGGGGCTCTCAATTTTGATTATGGATCCCGGTTAGTAGCTGGTTTTTCCAATTATGGAAAATTAAATGTAGATGTGTTTGCTCCAGGAACAAAGATATGGTCTACCACGCCCAATAATGAATATGAATATATGCAGGGGACCTCTATGGCAGCACCAGCCGTTTCCGGGGTAGCAGCATTAATACGATCATTTTATCCCAAACTATCCGCTGCTCAGGTAAAACAAATTATTATGGATAGTGGAATTAGTACTAAAACCAGCGTATTAGTTGGAGAAGAGGGTAGCAATACTCAACAATTTAATGAGCTTTCTGTATCAGGAAAAATGGTAAACCTTTATAACGCCTTAATATTAGCATCACAAACTAAATAGACAATTTTATGAAGAAAATATTTCTAAGTTTAACCCTATTAGCAACCTCTTTAATGTTTAGCCAGAACAATACTGCTTACTGGCAACAACATGTTGACTACAAGATGGAAGTAAATATGAATGTTGAAAACTTCCAATATAGCGGAACCCAGGAACTCGAATATACCAATAATTCTCCCGATACTTTGAACCGGGTGTTTTATCACCTGTTTTTCAATGCCTTTCAACCGGGTAGCGAAATGGACGTACGTTCAAGAACTATCCAGGATCCGGATAGAAGGGTTGGAGACCGAATTTCAAAATTAGCTCCTGAACAACAAGGTTTTTTAAAAGTATCTAGTCTGACTCAAAATGGTATAAACCTTAATTATGAAGAAGTTGGAACAATCCTAGAGGTAAACCTTTCGGAGCCTATCCTTCCTGGAGAAAAAACCGTTTTTAAAATGGAATTTAACGGGCAGGTTCCTCAACAGATCAGAAGATCAGGAAGAAACAGTTCTGAAGATATTGCCCTCTCTATGACCCAATGGTATCCTAAATTAGCCGAATATGATTTTGAAGGTTGGCACGCTGATCCTTATATCGGTCGGGAATTTCACGGAGTATGGGGTGATTTCGATGTTAAACTCACTATTGATAAAAATTACACGGTAGCCGCAACCGGATACCTCCAGAATGCTGATGAAATAGGGCATGGTTATAGTGAAGAAGAAGTAGATACTCAAGAGGATACCCATACCTGGCACTTTGTTGCTCCCAAAGTTCATGATTTTTCCTGGGCTGCAGATCCTGAATATATTCACGATACAAGAATAGCCGAAGATGGTACTGAACTTCATTTTTTCTACAAAGACAATGAAGAAATTAAAGAAAACTGGAAAAACCTTCAGTCTAAAACAGAAGAATTATTAATGTTTTTTAATGAAAAGATTGGACCCTACCCGTGGGATCAATATACTGTTGCCCAGGGAGGTGATGGAGGTATGGAATATGCCATGCTTACCTTAATAACCGGAGAGAGAAAATTCCAGAGCTTGGTAGGGGTAACGGCTCACGAGTTAGCTCACGCCTGGTTTCAGCATCTTATGGCCACCAATGAAAGCAAACATGAATGGATGGACGAAGGTTTTACCTCCTACATTTCCAGTGTAGCGATGAATCGCGTTATGCAGACCAATGCAGAAAATCCACATACGGGTTCTTACCGCGGATACCTTCAGCTTGCAAATTCAGGAATCGAACAACCGCAAACCACCCATGCGGACCGCTACTCACGCAATGCTGCCTATGGTGCTTCAGCATATTCTAAAGGTGCCGTATTTCTAGCCCAGTTAGGTTACGTAATAGGAAAAGAAAATCTAGATAAAACTCTTAAGAGATACTATAAGGACTGGAAATTTAAGCATCCGACACCAAATGATTTTATTCGTGTTGCCGAAAAGGTTTCCGGTGCTGAACTTGACTGGTATTTAATGGATTGGACCCAAACTACCAATCGTATAGACTACGCTGTTAAAAATGTTGAAGAAGTCGATGAAAATTCCACTAAAATCATTTTGCAAAGAAATGGCCAAATGCCAATGCCTATTGAATTGAGTATAAACTATACAGATGGAGAGCAACAGATTCATTATATCCCTCTACAAATGATGCGATGGGAGAAAGAACCTGAAACAGAGAATTGGGTTCAGGAAAAAGACTGGGCCTGGGCCTATCCTACCTATGAGTTAAAGATAAATAGACCTAAAAGTGAAATCAAAAGCATTGAAATTGATGACACCCATCTTATGGCCGATGTAGATAGAAACAATAATGTTTATCCCTCAGAGGAATCTGAAAAGGAATAAAATCCAGTTATTTAGATTCAAAGCCCTTCCTAATCGAAGGGCTTTTTTTATTATTAAAAAAATAATTTATCAGTTCATGTAATTCAGAATAAATCCTATCCTTACTTTTGGAATATGGACGAGCGTTTTGGAAAACAGGATAAATTAAAAAGTAAAAGGCTGATAGAAAAACTTTTTATCGAAGGAAAATCGATAAAAAAATTTCCTTTAAAACTTGTTTATATCCCGATTAACGCCACAGATGTTGCGCAATTAAAAACCGGAATTTCAGTACCTAAAAAACTGGTTAAAACTGCTCCGAAGCGAAACAGGATCAAACGTCTTATGCGTGAGGTTTTCAGAAAAAATAAGTATCTTGTAACCAACAATCTATCAGGTTCTTATGCTTTTATGTTTATTTATATTTCCAGGGAAAAACCTGATTACAAAAGCTTAAATCGCACAATGATAAAACTTCTTCAAAACTTTCTTGAAGAGGAAAAATAAAAAATCTCCCCGGCGATCTTAAAATAATTTGATATGAAAATGAATATTTTAAAAAGAGCAGGTATCCTAATACTGGGAACCGGACTTATTTTCAGCACGCTTGGTTTTAAGTCAGATTTCTTTGAAATAGCCAAGCAGATTGAGATTTTCACAACGCTTTTTAAGGAGATAAATATGAATTATGTTGATGAGACCAATCCTGCAGAACTCATGGATACAGCCATACAAGCTATGCTCTCAGATTTGGATCCCTATACCAATTATTGGAACGAACAGGATGTTGAAGCTGCCAAAATCAATAAATCAGGAGAATATACTGGAATTGGTGCTTTGGTAAATGCTAACCCGGAATACATTAAGGTAATTGAACCATATAAAGATTATCCTGCTGATAAGGCAGGTTTAAAAGCTGGAGATGAAATAATCCAAATTGGTAATATAAAGGTTTCAGATTTTAAAGAAGATGCAAGAGAACTTTTAAATGGTGCAGCTAATTCCAGGCTTAAAATAACCTTTAATCGTCGGGGCGAAACTAAAACCACTAGTTTGGTTCGGGGAGCTGTTGATCTAAAGGCTGTTCCATTTTACAAACTCCTGGAGAACAATACTGGATATATCGTATTATCTCGGTTTAATGCCAGAGCATATGCTGAAACTTCCAGGGCACTTAAAGATTTAAAAAACCAGGGTGCAGAAAAAATTATTTTGGATCTCAGGGGAAATCCCGGTGGACTTTTAGGCGAAGCGATAAATGTTAGTAATATTTTTATACAGAAAGGAGAGTTAATTACCACTACAAAATCGGTAATAGAAAAATATAATAAACAATATTTTACACAAAATGAACCTCTGGATACCCAAATACCCCTTGTGGTTATCCTAAACGGTAGAAGCGCCTCTGCAAGTGAAATCGTGGCAGGCGCCATACAGGATCTCGACAGGGGAGTGGTGGTTGGTGCCAGAAGCTTTGGAAAAGGGCTGGTACAAAGGCCGAAAGAATTAGCTTACGGGACCCAACTAAAGGTAACTATTTCCCGGTATTATACACCTAGTGGAAGATGCATTCAAGCTTTAGATTATAGAAGCAGAGATGAAAAAGGAGAGGCTGTAAAGATTAACGAATATAATGAGTTCAAAACCCGAAACGGTAGAAAGGTTTTTGACGGGGGTGGAATTCTTCCTGATGTTAAACTGGAAACTTCAGAATACAGCGCTATTACCAATGCATTATTAATGGAGGATGCTATTTTTGATTTCGCTACAAATTATTATTACACTCATGATTTGGAAAAGCCTGAGGATTTCAGATTTACTGATAATGATTTCAGGGACTTCAGCAATTTTCTTGATAAGATAAATTTCAATTACCAGACCAGGACAGAAAAAGAATTGGAGGAAGTATTAATTGCAGCGAAAGATGAAGGTTATCAGACCAATATACTGCCTAGTTATAAAGATATTTCAGAACGGCTTAAGGTTTTAAAAAAACAAGAACTAAAAGATAAGAAACCAGAAATAGTAAGTCTATTGACCGATGAAATTATAAAACGATATTTTTATAAGGAAGGTTTATATGAACATTATGTAGAACATAATCCTGAAATTATGGAATCCTTGGCAATCCTTAATAATTCCGAGCGATATTTGAAAATCTTAAAATAATTAATTTTTGACCATGGCAATATGTGGTATCCCATCTTCTAGGTAACCTTCCCCGATGGTTTTAAAACCGTGAGACTCATAAAAATCAATAAGATACTGTTGCGCTGAAAGGGTGATATTATGGGTTTTAAAATGCTCTTTAATTGCTTTTATTGAGGCTTCAAGAATCTCATGGCCATAACCGTATTTTCTATATTTTTCTTTTACGATAACCCTGCCTATAGCGGCATCATCAAAATAAATTCCTTTATCAAAACATCGGGTATAAGCAACAAGTACATCATCCTTATAACCTAAAATATGTAATGCCTTTTGGTCTTTACCATCAATATCCTGATAAACGCAATTCTGCTCTACTACAAAAACTTCAGAGCGGAGCTGAAGAATTTGATAAAGTTGATCTAAATGCAATTCTTCAAAAGTCCTTATTAGAATTTCCAATATTTATTGAGTTCTAAAAAAGAAAGAACTAAATTGAAAGTTCTTTCTATAAATTTGATCTTGTTTTAAATAGTCTTTTAAACCTCCTTTAGCTGTATAATTGAGAATATTATTCCAAACCTAGCGTGTAATAAATATTATCCCAATATAATTACTTTTGAACAGGAATTTTATCAATCCTTTTCTGGTGACGACCTCCTTCAAATTCAGTTTCAAGAAAAATCTTTACCATATCCATGGCCTGGTTTTCTGAAACAAACCTCGCAGGAATACTTAATATGTTTGCATTGTTATGCTCGCGGGCAAGTTTTGCTATCTCACTGCTCCAACAAAGCGCCGATCTAACACCCTGGTGTTTATTTGCTGTCATATTTGCACCATTCCCACTTCCACAAATAATAATTCCCAAGGCTACCTTTTTGTTTTCAACATCATCAGCCACAGGATGGATGAAATCAGGATAATCTACACTCTCATCGGTATCAGTACCATAGTTAATAACTTCAATTCCTTTTTGCTTAAGGAGTTCTACTACCTTTTTCTTATACTGAGTTCCTGCATGATCATTTCCAATTGCAATTTTCATAATTGTATATTTTAGAGAAACAAAGATAAAAAAAGCGCTTATTAACCCCGCTTAAATAGATTGTTAATTACTTTTTAAAATGTGTTTATTTACAAGGCTTTAATATTTACAGGGGAATGTGAATAACCTTTGATGATAATCTGAGAACCTTTTTTGGAGTTTCTAATTATTATTCCAATAGCAATTTTAAGATGGATATTTCAAATTATTATCCGGTTATTTCTTCTCAAGTTATCAGCATTCAAAAACAGGTTGTGAACAAAGTTGATATCCCATATTATTATCATTCATCATTAAAATTTTACTTTTAACGTTTGTTAACAAAATCCTAAAATAATAAGAT
The DNA here is from genome assembly GCF_054121475.1 of Salegentibacter profundi. Classification (NCBI taxonomy): domain Bacteria; kingdom Pseudomonadati; phylum Bacteroidota; class Flavobacteriia; order Flavobacteriales; family Flavobacteriaceae; genus Salegentibacter; species Salegentibacter profundi. The sequence continues at coordinate 102,330 of NZ_JBSYGG010000010.1, read as the reverse complement.
TGCCAGATACTTATAAAAAATTAAACCTGTTAATAAGATGTTATCAAATCAGCTTAACTGAAAAATCAAATTTTAAGGTGGAAATTTGTTCTACAAGTTAACATACTATAATAACATCCATTTTTAATTTTTTAAAAAAGAAAAAGAAATAATAATAATATATATGGTTAATAACTATACTAGTTTTAAATGAAGATTTGTTTTTTAAAAGTCTTCAATAAGCTTTTTTTGCTTTACTAAAATCTTCTGGGTGAACTAATAACTGAATTCCTCCCTGGCCATTGGAATAAAACGCTAATAGTCCCGCAAGTGTTTCATTCTTTTTATAAAACAAATCCTTTTTTCTTCAATAAATCCTTGTATAACAATATATTAATACTTTAAATTATAAATGGCTAAAAGAAAATAAGCTTCTACAGAAGTATGGGTTTTCTTTATATTTAAAAACTATTTCTTAAAAGTAAGGTTGGTGTAAACTTCTTCTTGGGAAATAGAAAAGTTATAAATTTCTATTTCGGTTTTTTTATTCAGCGTTTTATTGATAAGACCTACATAGAAAAATACACCGATAAAAAATATCAGGAAGAACATAAGAGATATTTTGGTAGGATTGTACATTTCTAAGCATATTATTACAACAAATTTAGTCCTTCAATGTTCCTTTTAGGTTATAACTAATTTAAGTAATTTTTAAGATTATGATAACAAAATTAAAATGTGATCCTAAAATTAAGGGTTTTCCCTCGCACTGATAATCAGTTAAATAAATCTAAAAATTCCATCCAACTCGCCATTAACAAAACTTTACGTTCAAAAAATGTGCATGTGATTTATAAGCTGTAATTTTATATTTTTAATAAAACACATGAATAAAAAGAAGAAAAATACTGCCAAAGTACCAGGGAACCTGGCCAAAAGCATTACTGATATATTACGGAAAAATGGTGGTCAAGCCTTTAATTATAAACAAATTGCAGCGAAATTAGGTGTTAATGATGCCAATAGTAGAAACCAGATCATTAAAAAACTTTCCCAATTAACCGCTAAAAAACAAATTGAAGAGGTTGAGCGTGGTAAATTTAAAATAAATGATCACCGTGATTATTACCGAGGAATTATTGATATGACTACTAAAGGCTATGCTTATGTGGTAGTCGAGGACCTTGATGAAGATGTTTTTATATCCCCTAACCATTTAAATACTGCTTTTAATGGAGACGAAGTTGAAATTTATATTTATAACCGTAGGAGAAATAGAAAATCAGAAGGAGAAGTAACTAAAATTCTAAAAAGAAAGCGTACTGAATTTGTAGGAGTACTTCAGCTTAAAAAAGATTTTGGTTTTGTAGTTATTGATGATCCCAAAATGTATACCGATGTATTTGTTCAAAAGAATAAACTCGGGGAGGCCAAAAACGGAGATAAGGTTGTTGTTGAAATTGAAGAATGGCCGGAAAAAGCTGATTCTCCCTTTGGTAAGATTAATAAAGTTCTTGGCACACCGGGAGAACACCATACGGAAATTCACTCTATTTTAGCCCAATACGGTTTACCTCATGATTTTCCTCCAGAAGTGGAGGAATTTGCTAATAAAATTGATACTTCTATTAAAAATGAAGAAATCAAAAACCGACGTGATATGCGGGAGGTTTTAACCTTTACCATAGATCCAGAGGATGCCAAGGATTTTGATGATGCCCTGAGTTTCCAAAAGCTGGACAATGGTAATTATGAAATAGGAATTCATATTGCCGATGTGGCCCATTACGTGCAACCTGGGAATATTCTCGATGAAGAGGCTTATGAAAGGGCTACCTCTGTCTATTTAGTTGACCGTGTGGTTCCAATGTTACCGGAAGTACTTTCCAACAATGCCTGTTCCCTGAGACCAAATGAAGAAAAATATACCTTTTCAGCAGTATTTGAAATCGATCAGAATACAAAGATTAAAAAACAATGGTTTGGAAGAACGGTAACCTATTCTGATGCTCGTTTTTCTTATGAAGAAGCACAGCATATAATTGAAACTGGTTCTGGGGAAATTCCTGAGGAGGTTTCTATTCAGGAAAAGGCTTATACGGTAAAAACTGAACTTGTTGAAGCCGTTAATCTTATGAATAGTCTGGCTAAAAAAATGCGTGCCGAACGTATGAAGGAAGGTGCTATTTCCTTTGATAAGGTGGAAGTTAAATTTGAGTTGGATCAGCACAATGAACCAGTGGGAGTTTTCTTCAAAACTTCTAAAGATGCTAATAAACTCATTGAAGAATTTATGTTGCTAGCCAATCGAAAAGTGGCTGAATTTATAGGAAAACAGAAGGAAAAGAAGACATTTGTTTATCGTTGTCACGACGAACCTGACGATTCAAAACTTGCATCATTAAGTAATCTGGTTGCTAAATTTGGGCATAAACTTAATCTTAGGGATAAGAAATCTGTTAGTTCCTCACTTAATAACTTATTGGAAAGTGTCCAGGGAACCAAAGAACAAAATCTTGTAGATACCCTTACTATTCGTACAATGAGCAAAGCATACTATGGTACAGAAAATATTGGTCATTACGGATTGGCATTTTCTTATTATACCCATTTTACCTCCCCAATCCGTAGGTACCCAGATGTAATGGTCCATAGGTTATTACAAAGATATCTTGACCAGCAGCCTTCTGCAAAAGAGGATGAATATGACGAAAAATGCCATCATAGTAGTGAGATGGAAAACCTTGCTACAAATGCAGAACGAGATTCAATAAAATATATGCAGGTCAAGTTTATGCAGGACCATAATGATGAAGAATTTCTGGGAGTTATTTCAGGAGTTACAGACTGGGGGATTTTTGTAGAAATTATCCAGAATAAATGTGAAGGAATGATTCGGCTAAGGGATCTAAGAGATGATCACTATGAATTCGATGAAGAAAACTATGCAGTTGTAGGTCGGAAAACTAAAAAAACCTATCAATTAGGGGATGAGGTTTACGTAGGGGTAAAAAATGCTGATTTAGTTAAAAGACACCTTGATTTTAAACTTCTGGGATCTAAAAAGGAGATAGAAGAAGCTTAATTTTAAAAATTTTAAGATGAAGAGGTTAATTGTTATTCTTAGCATTATTTGTTCCAGTCCAATCTTTGGACAGGAAGAGCTAAGTCATAATTTAGCGAGTTTTTCAGAGGTAAAGGTATACAATGGCCTTAGGCTAAATTTACATTATTCTGATGAAAATAAAGCTATAGTGACTGGATCAAAACGTGGAGAGGTTGAATTTGAGAATGAAAACGGAATTTTAAAAATAAAAATGAATATCGATAACATCTGGAAAGAGGATAATACGGAAGTTGATCTCTACTTTACTTATCTTAACAATATAGATGCAAAACAAAATTCAGTAATAGAATTATCCAGCTTATACACCACGGAAGAACTTAGCCTGGAAGCCTCTGAAGGTGCTAAGATTTATGCAGAAATCGAAGCCCGTGATCTAAATATAAAAAGTCTCACGGGTGGAGAGATTGAGGTTAAAGGAAAGGCTGATGTCCAGGATATTAAGATTAGAGCTGGCGGTCAGTATTACGCTAGATATCTCGAATCTCAAAATATTTTCATAAGTATTAGTGCTGGTGGGGTGGCGGATATAAACGCCTCCGAGAGAGTGGATGCTAAGGTTAGAGCAGGGGGTACTGTTAATATTTATGGAAACCCCGAAATTATTGATAAGGACACCCTTTTTGGCGGTAAAGTGAATAGAAAGAACTAAAATCCTACATTTGTAATATAGTACAGGTGTATGTTTCAAGATGTCTTAGCAGCAATCCCTCTTGGTTTTTTTCTGGCTTTTCTTCTGGGACCAGTGTTTTTTGTATTACTGGAAACTGCAGCTATTAAAGGATTCAGGGCAGCATTTTCTTTTGATTTAGGTGTGATAGTCGCCGATGTAGTTTTTCTTTTTATCGCTTATTTAAGTACAACAAAATTACTCGCAAGTATAAAAGATGATCCTGCCTTATTCATTTTTGGCGGGGTAATTCTGGCAACTTATGGGGTAATGAGTTTTATCCAAACCAAAAAAGTCTTGCAACAGGAGGATGAAACCCCAGAGATACGAAAGCTTAAAAAAAGCGATTACATGGGCCTGGCAATAAAAGGTTTCCTTCTTAATTTTATAAATATTGGTGTTTTAGGTTTCTGGCTTGGTCTTATTATTGTTTTCGGTCCAAAATTAAAGATGGAAGGTAATCGTATTCTTGTGTTTTTCGGAAGTGTGCTGGCTACCTATCTAATATTGGATATATTTAAAATTCTACTAGCTAAAAAACTTAACCGAAAACTCACTCCTAATCGGATATACGCCATGAAAAAGGGAATTAGTGTACTACTTATTATTTTCGGGGGAATACTAATTGGTCAAGGACTTTTTCCCAGTAAAGTGAATAATTTTACCGATCAGATAGAGACAATTACACCTGAAGATAGTCTTTCTAAATAACTATTTTGCTTCTCAATTTAGGATATAAAAAAGCCCCTTGATTAAGGAGCTTTTAGAGGCATCGAGCGGATTCGAACCGCTGTACAAGGTTTTGCAGACCTCTGCCTAGCCACTCGGCCACGATGCCCTATTATTGGGTTGGCAAATGTAATAAAATTTTTAGGTTATAAAACCAAAAATTAACGTGATTTACTTCTGCTTACGGTGACCATTGCAACATTTCCACCAATTGGGGGGTTTATTTTAGAAACATCCACTTTAACTTTTTGAACCATAATAATTTCTTCAAGAATTCGGTTTAAAATTCTTTCAGCAACTGTTTCCAGTAGTTTGGCCCGTTTGGCCATTTCTTCTTTTACAATTCGGTTTAAATGTACATAATCTATAGTATCACCTAAGGAATCGGTTTTGGCAGAATTAGACAGATCTCCTTTAACGCATAAATCTACACGGTAATCACTACCAATTTTACCCTCTTCATCCAGACAACCGTGATAGGCAAAAATCTTAATATTTTTAAGTTTAATTTTTCCCACTTGAATTTTTTTTTCAAAGATAAGAAGTCCTGAAGAAGTGGAAAGAATCAAAATAGATAATGCAGCTCAGATTCAGCTTATTTTAAGTAATTTTGGGCCTTTAAAGAGTCGGTTATGTCAGAAACAAAAAAGTCACTCAATTTCATTGAGCAAATTATAGAAGAAGATCTTAGAACTACACATTCACAAAAAGATTTAAAGTTCAGGTTTCCACCCGAGCCTAACGGTTACTTACATATAGGTCATGCTTCTTCCATCTGTTTGAATTTTGGGTTAGGGGAGCGCTACAAGGCACCGGTAAACCTTAGGTTTGATGATACTAATCCTATTAAGGAAGAACAGGAATATGTTGATGCTATAAAGGAGGATATTCTTTGGTTAGGTTTTAAATGGGCAGAAGAATGTTATGCTTCAGATTATTTTCAACAGCTGTATGACTGGGCAGTAGATTTAATTAAAAATGGCTATGCCTATGTTGATAGTCAGACTTCTGAAGAAATAGCCTCTCAAAAAGGAACTCCTACCGAACCAGGTAAAAACAGTCCCTATCGCGATCGTACTATAGAGGAGAACCTGAAATTGTTTGAGCAAATGAAAAATGGCGATACCCCAGAGAAAGGACATGTTTTACGGGCCAGGATAGATATGGCTTCACCCAATATGATAATGAGAGATCCTGTTATGTACAGGTGTTTACATAAAAATCATCATCGTACGGGGAATAATTGGATGATTTATCCTCTTTACGATTGGGCTCATGGAGAAAGTGATTTTATAGAACAAATTTCTCATTCCTTTTGTACTTTGGAGTTTTTACCTCATCGTGAACTCTATAACTGGTTTGTGGACAAAGTAAGTAAGCCTGGAGAAATGCAACCCAAACAACGGGAATTTGCTCGACGTAATTTGAGCCATACTGTGGTGAGTAAAAGAAAACTTATGCAACTGGTTGAAAAAGGTGTGGTAAATTCATGGGATGACCCAAGAATGCCCACTATTTCTGGTTTGAGAAGAAGGGGATATACACCTAATTCAATAAGAAAATTTGCCGATTCTATCGGTGTTGGGAAGCGTGAGAACATGATAGATGTAGCCCATCTTGAATTTCATGCAAGAGAGGATCTTAATATGACAGCACCAAGAGTTATGGGTGTTCTCGATCCGGTAAAAGTAATAATTACTAATTATCCTGAGGGAAAAGAAGAATGGCTAACCGCCGAAAATAATCCCGAAGATGAAAGTGCGGGAACAAGAGAAGTACCGTTCTCCAGGGAAATATTTATTGAAAGAGAAGATTTTAAGGAAAGTGCTAACCGCAAATTTTTCAGACTTACTTTAGGTAAAGAAGTCCGACTTAAAAACGCCTTTATTATAAAAGGCGAAGAAGTTGTAAAAGATTCTGAAGGCAATATTACAGAAATTCATTGTACCTATGATCCTAAGAGTAAAAGTGGCAGTGGTACTGAAGAATCCCTTAGGAAAGTAAAAGGAACTTTGCACTGGGTCTCGGTAAAACATGCCCTACCAGCTGAAATAAGGCTCTATGATAGGCTGTTTCTAGTGGAAGCTCCAGATGCTGATAAAGAAAAGGATTTTATGGAATTTATTAATCCGGATTCCCTGAAGATTATTACGGGTTATTTGGAACCCAGTTTGAAAAATGCCGGGGTTCAGGATAAGTTTCAGTTTCAACGTATAGGATATTTTTGTGTTGATAAGGATTCTACGGAGGGAAACCCCGTGTTTAATCGAACTGTAAGTCTGCGAGATTCCTGGGCTAAGAGGAAATAAGGTTTGCTGGTATCTTTAAGAATATTTTAGTAAAGAAAATTAACATATTAACCGGTTATTAACAGCAGCGCTACTTAGCATCTTGTATCTTTGAGAAGAAGTATAAATAATTTAAACTAAAAACTATTATGGCAAATACAGGAAATACACTTTTAGCCCTTATTACAGGAGCTGCTATTGGTGCAGGTATCGGTTTATTATATGCTCCAGAGAGTGGAGAAAAGACCCGAAAAAGACTTAAGGATGAGTCTGAAAAAGCTCAGGAACGTTTTAATAAAAAATACAATGAAACTTCCTCCAATCTCAGTGAAAAGGCTAAAAAAGCTCGATTGGATTTTGAAGAGCGTTTAGGTGAAACTCTTTCCTCTGCAAGCCATAAAGCTGATGATATACTTTCTGCTATGGAATCCAAACTTGAAGAACTGAGAAAGCAAAACGCAAAGCTTCAAAAGGACGCAAAAAGCGAGGAAGCTGAAACTAAAGGAAAAAAAGCAGTAGTATAAATTGCTTATGGCATTCGAAAAACTATCCAACAGTCTTGATGAATTAAACCAGAATCTTCAGGCATTTGCCCATACAAATTCTGAATATTATAAGTTAAAATTCTTTAAGCAGGCGATGAGTGGAGCCACCTCCTTGGTAAGGTTCTTAATTTTGGGTGCTATAACCGTTATAGCCTTTTTTTTACTTTCATTTGCAATAGCTATTGCAATTAGTGAAGCTATTGGAACACCAAGTTCCGGGTATTTTATTGTAGCGGGATTTTATATTCTTTTATTCCTTCTGATATTAATATTTGGGAAAAGACCAATTGAAAAACTTATGCTACAGAAATTCTCGAGAATCTTCTTTAATGACTAACTTATGAGAGAATACAGTTCTTTTAAAGATATAGATAGGGATTTAAAGATATTAAAACTTCAGACTGAAATAGATAAGGAGGAGATCAAACTCAGTATAGAACAAGCCAAAAAAAGTCTTTCTCCTATTTCAATTGCGGGAAGTATAGTAGGATCAATCCTCGAAAAAGCACTGGTCCTGAAAGCGGTAACGAAACTAACCGGACTTAAAAGAGTAACTGCAACTGTTAAGGATTAATATATAAATCAAGCAGCGGTGTAAATGATGAAAGTTTATTGCGAATATGATCGCTTCTTTCATTTTACTTTACACCGCTGTTTTTTTGAAAGGTTAGTCTTCTTGATTGTTTTTATTCTCTGTTTTATTTCTGGGTGAGCTTTTTTTTAATTTTTTTTCTCGTTCTTGCTGCTCATTTTGTTTTTTCATCGCCTCACCAATTTGATTTGAAGCAGAAAAGGAAGCCACCATATTATTTAACATATCGCTTCCTGCCTGGGGAGAATTCGGTAAAAGAATAAGATTGCTATTGGTTTCTTCACCTATGGCCTGGAGCGTATCATAATGCTGGGTAACGACAATTAAGGCGGAAGCCTCTTGCGAGTTTATACCAACGTTATTTAAAACATCCACACTTTCTTCTAATCCTCTGGCTATTTCCCTTCTCTGATCAGCAATTCCCTGGCCTTGTAATCGTTTGCTCTCTGCCTCGGCCCGTGCTTTAGCCACTATTTTAATCCTATCAGCTTCCGCAACGTATTCTGCAGCCACTTTATCGCGTTCTGCGGCATTTATTCGGTTCATAGCAGCCTTTACCTCCACATCGGGGTCAATGTCTGTTACAAGCGTTTTAATTATGTCATAGCCATAATCCTGCATTGCCTGGTTGAGTTCTCTGTTAACAGCAATGGCAATATCATCTTTTCTTTCGAATACATCATCTAGCCTCATTTTTGGAACTTCAGCTCTTACCACATCAAAAACATAGGAGGTAATTTGATCTGAAGGACTTTCAAGTTTATAGAAAGCATCATAGACGTTTGATTTTACCACTTGAAACTGTACGGAGATTTTTAATTTAACAAATACATTGTCCTTGGTTTTTGTTTCAATAAGTACATCGAGTTGTTGCACCTTTAAGTTAATTCTACCGGCGATTTTATCAATAATAGGAATTTTTAGATGCAATCCGGAATTACGGATGCTTTGAAATTTTCCAAAGCGTTCTACTATGGCTGCAGACTGTTGTCGGACGATAAATATACCCGATAATAAAACTACTAATCCAAAAACCAAGAAAACGGAAAGTAATATGTAATTCATAAATTATATTTTTTAAATGCTATCAAGATAGGAAATAATATTCTACGGTTTAGATATAAAAAAACCGGAAGAAATAATCTTTTCTTCCGGTTTTAAAATTATTTAACTCCCTATCCGAGAGTTGAAATAGCTTTTTTTATTCTTTTAAGGGTTTCTTCTTTTCCGATACTTTCAGCAATGATAAAAAGATCAGCTCCTTGCATAGCACCAACTAGAGCCAGGCGAAAAGGTTGCATAACTTTCCCAAAACCTATGTCTTTAGCACTTATCCATGATTTAACCCTTTCCTCAAGTGTGGAAGCTGAAAAATCCTCCTGAGCTTTTAGCATTTCGCTTAACTCCTGCATGATTCCGGGAGAATCCACTTTCCAAGACTTTTTGGCATTTTTTGGATCATATGAAGTAGGGGAAATAAAGAAATAATAACCTTGATCCCAAATATCCTTTACAAATGTGGCACGTTCCTTTACGATTCCAACTACCTTTTCGATATATTCAATATCTGAATTAATTCCTTTTTTCTGGAGTATAATTTGAAATTCCTTTGCCAGAAAAGCATTATCTGCTTGCTGAAGATAGTGTTGTTGAAACCATTTTGTTTTTTCAGGGTCAAACTTAGCTCCTCCTTTGTGCACCCGCTTGATTTCAAAAGCCTGGATTAATTCTTTAATATTGAAAAATTCCTGTTCAGTGCCTGGATTCCATCCTAAAAAAGCCAGCATATTGGTAACAGCTACTGGGAAATATCCCTCTTCGCGGTATCCTGCGGATATTTCACCCGATTTGGGATCTTTCCATTCCAAGGGGAATACAGGAAAGCCAAGTTTGTCCCCATCTCGTTTGCTAAGTTTTCCTTTACCTTGTGGTTTTAGAATAAGTGGTAGATGAGCAAATTTTGGTTCCTCCCAACCAAAAGCCCTATAGAGCATAATATGCAGCGCTAAAGAAGGCAACCATTCTTCCCCACGGATGATATGAGTAATTTCCATTAAATGATCATCAACAATATTTGCCAAATGGTAGGTTGGCATTCCATCACTTTTAAAGAGTACTTTATCGTCGAGAATTTCCGTATTGATTTCCATATTACCCCGGATCTCATCCTGAAGGTTCAGAATTTCACTTTCTGGGGATTTAAACCTGATAACGTAATCCTCACCGGCACCAAGCCTTAGCTTTAATTCTTCTTCCGAGAGCGCTAGGGAATTATCAAGTTTTTGGCGGTTATGCCAGTTATAAATAAAGGTTTTGCCTTTTGCCTCATGATCTTTTCTGTGTTTGTCTAAAGTTTCTGCTTTATCAAATGCATAATATGCATGTCCGGTGTCTACCAATTTAATTGCATATTCTTTATAAATATCTTTTCGTTCACTCTGGCGGTAAGGACCAAAATCACCTTCTTTTCCGGGACCCTCATCAAAAGGAATATCGCACCAATTAAGTGCATCAATTATATATTGTTCTGCACCTTCGACATAACGATTTTGATCCGTATCTTCTATGCGAAGGACAAAATCCCCATCGTGTTTCTTGGCAAACAAATAGTTATATAATGCAGTTCTAACACCGCCAATATGAAGAGGTCCTGTAGGACTTGGCGCAAAACGCACCCTTACTTTAGCACTCATAATTAAAATTTTAAAACAAAGATACAAGCTTTAAGGAGCATTCCTAAAGACTTGCCAGGGTAGGTTTAATTTTTTTAATGTCCACATCCTGTAGTTCCTTTTTCCTTTAGACAGATAAAAATTGTATTTTTAAACCTGTAAGTGAAGCAGGGGATGGATAATTACTATAAAGTAAAAGACAAGCTAAGTGATTTTATAACCAAATATTATAAAAATAAACTGCTTAAAGGAACGATTCTTTTTTCTGCAGTTGGCTTGCTTTATTTATTGCTGATACTTACCATAGAATATTTTTTATGGCTTGATACTTCTGGTCGGAAATTACTATTCTGGCTTTTTCTTATTCTCGAAATCGGTCTTTTGATCTATTTTATTGTCATTCCCTTATTTAAATTATTTAGGTTATCAGGAGGTTTATCAGAAGAAGATGCCTCTCGGATTATTGGTGATCATTTCCCTGAAGTAAAAGATAAGTTACTGAATCTCCTTGAGTTAAAAAAATCAGAACACAAATCGGATTTACTAATTGCTGGAATTAATCAAAAGGCAAAAATGTTGTTTCCTATTCCGTTTAATTCGGCCGTTAATTATAAAACGAGCCTTAAGTATTTGAAATGGGCGGCTTTTCCGGTTATTATATTTTTAACCATTCTTATTACAGGTAATTCATCTTTTTTATCTGAATCTTATGGGCGCGTAGTGAATTTTAATTCAGAGTTTCAACCCCCTGCACCTTTTTATTTTGTAATTGTGAATCAAAAGTTAGAAGTGCTTGAAAATCGTGATTTAACCTTGACTGTTAAAACCATCGGTGAAGTTAGACCGGAGGAGGTGAGTATTTCTTATAACAACCAGAATTATCTTTTACAACAAGTGGAACCAGGAGTATTTGAATATACTTTTAAACGGCTTAAGGAAGATCTTAATTTTCGACTAAGTTCCAGTAGCATTTCTTCTTCGGCTTATAACATTGAAGTGAAAAAGATTCCTTTTCTGGTTAATCTTGATATGCGGTTGGATTATCCCGATTATACCGGTAGAGAAAATGATTCAGTGGGGGGTACAGGGAACGTGCGAGTTCCTGAGGGTACCGAGATCAAGTGGAGAATCAAAACCCGGGAAACCCAAGAGGTTCATTTTACTTTGGCTGATACCATACTGGATTTTGACGCGACTTCCGGAATAGTTACCCACCGTTCCATGGTCTTTTCTCCATTTAAATATTCTTTGAGCTCCTCGAATTCCAAAATCAGGCATTTTGAGCCGGTTTCTTACGAAATTGATATTATCAGAGATCGCTTTCCGGAAATTGAAGTAACAAAAAAATCCGATAGTATTGATGAGCAAATTAGTTATTTCTTAGGAAACGTCTCTGACGATTATGCTGTGGAAAAATTACAACTTGTATATTATCCTGAAGGTGCTCTTGATAGTCTGGAAAGGGTTTCAATACCGATAGCTAAGGAGTCCTTTGCCAATTTTCTTTTCACTTTTCCGGGAGATCTGTCTTTGGAAAGAGGTGTCAATTACCTTTATTTTTTTCAGGTCTTTGATAATGATGCGGTGAACGGTTCGAAAAGTAGTCGTAGTAATCTTTTTAGCTTTAAAAAAAGGAGCATCCGGGAAGTGGAGGAAGAAAAAATGCTCAAACAGGAAGAATCTATCCAAAATCTTGGTAAATCTCTGAAAGAGATGGAATATTCTAAAGAAGAGCTAAATGATTTTTTTCGTATACAAAAGGAGAATAAAAGCCTTGATTATAACCAAAGACGAAAGTTGCATGATTTCCTGGAACGGCAAAAGAAGCAGAATGAAATGATGAAAGATTATACGGAAAAACTTAAAAACAGTCTGAAGGAAGAAAAGGATAGCCAAAAAGGAGATCCCTACAAGAAAGAATTAAATAAAAGGTTGGAGAAAAACGAAGGACGCCTTAAGGAAAATGAAGCTTTAATGGAAGAATTAAAGGAATTTTCTGATAAGATTAACCGGGAGGAACTAGGCAAAAAGCTTGAAGAACTCTCTAAGAGTAATCAGGCTCAACAGCGTAGCATGGAACAATTACTTGAGCTAACGAAAAGATATTATGTTGAGGAGAGAAATCAAAAGTTAGCCAGGGAACTTGAGGAAATTGCCAGAGCTCAGATGCAGATATTTGAAAAGAATAAAAAAAATGATATAGAGTCACAGAAAAAAATAGCTGAGAAATTTGATCAATTTCTTAAGCAGATGGATGAACTAGAAAAAGATAACGAACGTCTTACCGAACCTGTAGAACTTAATAGGAATAAGGGAGATGAAGAAAACATACAAAAGGATCTTGGTGAAGCCGAGAAAAATATGAGGGATAATAAACCTGAACGGGCGAAAGAAAAGCAAAAGGATGCTGCAAAAAAAATGTTCCAGATGAGTGCTAAAATGAAAGAACAAATGCGGGCACAATCCGGGGAACAATTAAAAGCAAACATTGGGAGTTTACGTCAGATCCTCGATAATCTTGTAAGATTTTCCTTTCAACAGGAAGATTTAATGGAATCCTTTAAAGTTATTAATAGAGAAGATCCAATGTTTGCTGATAAACTTAATTTACAAAATGATCTCAAAGAAAACTTCAGGCATATCGATGATAGTTTATATAGTCTGGCCTTAAAAAACCCGATGATAGGGGAAAAAATCACCGAAAAATTATCTGATGTAGAATTCGATATTAATAAAGCTTTAGAGCGGCTTGCAGAAAACGAGCTTCCCCAGGGAACAGCCAGTCAACAGTATGTGGTAACAGGGGCCAATGATCTAGCATATTTGTTAAGCAATATTTTATCCTCAATGCAACAACAAATGAATCCGCAACCTGGTAAAGGTGGGAATGGGGAAGACTTCCAGTTGCCTGATATTATTCAAAAGCAGAAGGATTTACAACAAAAACTTCAGGAAGGTTTTCAAAAAAGAAAAGATAATCAAGGCCGAGATCAAGAAAAGGGATATGATAAAGAACAGGAAAGTGGAGATCTTTTTGAGATTTACAGAGAACAATATCAATTGCGACAAGCATTAGAGAAATTATTGGAACTGGAAGATCGCGATGCTAATGGGGAATTTTTAAGACAAAAAATGCTAGAATTGGAGGAGCAATTAATAGATAAAGGATTTAGTCCGGAAAGCCTCCAAAGAATGACGCAACTGATGCATGAATTAATGAAGTTTGATAAGGCGAGGTTGGAACAAGGTGAAGATGATGAAAGGAAAAGTGAAACCAATAAAGAAAAGTTTATCAATTCTTCTAAGGGTCACCATATTAAGGCTAAAGAATATTTTAATCAGACTGAGATTTTAAACAGACAAATCTTACCTTTGCGCGAAAATTACCAACAAAAAGTTAAGCAGTATTTTGAACGCAAAAAACCAACAAATTAATTTTTTTTCTGAAACCGATTTTAATTTAAAAAATCCAACTGCGCATCGGGTATGGATAGAAAAGATGATTAAATCGGAAGAAAAAGCCCTTGGAGAGATTAATTTTATTTTTTGCGATGATGATTATCTGCATAAAATAAACTTGGAGTATCTCAATCACGACACACTTACTGATATTATAAGCTTTGATCATTCCCTAGGAAATCAATTGGCTGGTGATATTTTTATAAGCATTGAAAGAGTAGAGGAGAACGCCTTGGAATTCGGGGTCCCCTTCGAGGAAGAAATTAAAAGAGTGCTGATTCATGGTATCCTTCATTTTTGTGGATACCGGGATAAAACTGAAAGTGAACGCCTCTTAATGCGACAGAAAGAAGACGAAAAAATTGCAATGTTCCACGTGGAACAATAAGGTTAAAATTATGTTTGAAAAGGAATATGACGTTATAGTAGTAGGCGCCGGTCACGCAGGAAGTGAAGCTGCTGCCGCTGCCGCAAATATGGGGAGTAAAACCCTTTTGGTTACAATGAATCTTCAAAACATCGCACAGATGAGCTGCAATCCAGCAATGGGTGGAATTGCAAAAGGGCAGATTGTTCGTGAGATCGATGCTATGGGCGGATATAGTGGCCTGGTTAGTGATACCAGTGCTATTCAATTTAAAATGCTCAATAAGTCAAAAGGTCCTGCTATGTGGAGCCCAAGGGTGCAGAGTGATAGAATGCGGTTTGCTGAGGATTGGAGAATCAGGCTTGAACAAACGCCAAATCTAGATTTTTATCAGGAAATGGTAGCAGGCTTAATAATTAAGAACCAAAAAGTAATCGGTGTAAAAACTTCATTAGGCATTGAGATAAAAGCTAAATCTGTTGTACTTACAAATGGTACTTTTTTAAATGGGCTTATTCACATTGGTGATAAGAATTTTGGGGGTGGTAGAGCTGGAGAAAGAGCGGCTATCGGAATCACTAAAGATCTTATGGAAATGGGCTTCGAAGCTGGTAGAATGAAAACCGGAACTCCCCCAAGGGTGGATGGTAGGTCTTTGGATTATTCTAAAATGACGGAACAACCAGGGGATGAAAAACCTTCGAAATTTTCATTTTTGGATGATACAAAACCATTGAGTTCTCAAAGGTCTTGTTATATGACCTATACATCCAATGAGGTCCACGAGATCCTTAAAGAGGGTTTTGAAAGGTCTCCTATGTTTAATGGAAGGATTCAAAGTATCGGTCCTAGGTATTGCCCTTCGATTGAGGATAAAATTAATCGTTTTGCCGATAAGGATAGGCACCAACTTTTTGTAGAACCTGAAGGATGGCATACAGTTGAAGTGTATGTAAATGGTTTTTCTACCTCACTTCCGGAAGATGTTCAATTTAGAGCTTTGCGCTCTGTTGCTGGTTTTGAAGAAGTAAAATTTTTTCGTCCAGGTTATGCCATTGAATACGATTATTTTCCACCGACCCAATTGAAGCATACTCTTGAAACCAAACTCGTAGAAAACCTCTTTTTTGCAGGGCAAATTAATGGAACTACTGGATATGAGGAGGCCGCCTCGCAGGGATTAATGGCTGGGTTAAACGCCGCCCTTAAAATTCAGGAAAAGGAAGAATTTATTTTAAAAAGAAATGAAGCATATATTGGGGTATTAATAGACGACCTTATTACCAAGGGTACTGAAGAACCATATCGGATGTTTACTTCTCGTGCCGAGTATCGTACCCTTTTGAGGCAGGATAATGCAGATTTTAGATTAACTGAAAAGGCTTATCAATTAGGCTTAGCTTCAGAGAAAAGGATGAGAAAAATGGAGGAAAAGAAGGAGAAATCTTTTTACTTCGTTAATTTTTTGAAGAATAAAAGTGTCACTCCTGAATATGCAAATCCGGTTTTGGAAAAATATAATTCCTCTCCAATGAAACAAAGTGATAAAATATTTAAAGTGTTTTCTAGACCGAATATTGAAATGAATGATGTTCGGTGCTTTCCAGGGGTGGAGGATTATATTCAGGAGAATGATCTTAATTCAGAAATGCTTGAACAAACCGAGATTCAGGTAAAATACTCGGGTTATATCGCCAAGGAAAAAAATAATGCCGATAAACTTAACAGGCTGGAAGATGTAAAAATCCCAAAGAATTTTGATTATTCCAGGATTAAATCTATGTCTTTTGAGGCGAGAGAGAAGTTAAACAAGATTCAACCTACAAGCGTATCTCAGGCTTCAAGAATTAGTGGGGTAAGCCCAAATGATGTTTCCGTTTTATTGGTATACATGGGAAGATAAAAACAATAAAAGTTCCACGTGGAACATTAACCTCTAATAGGAATTTTTGGCTAGTGAAATCATTTAACTTTTAATCTTGGGAAATACGAAAATAGAAATGGGAAACAAGGTTTATATAGAGTGCCAGGATTTTTTGGTTTCTCAAGAAAAATTTCAACTTGTTTCCGCAGATTTTGAGATTTTAAAAACTATCCCTGTTCCTGAAAATTTAGCATCTTACTATGAAAGTGAAAATTATATTTCTCACACAGATTCTTCAAAAGGAATAACCGATAGAATTTATCGGCTTGTTAAGAAATACATGTTAAACAAGAAATTGAATTGGATCGAGTCATTAATGTTACCAGGGAAACTATTGGACGTTGGCGCGGGAACTGGAGATTTTCTTTTGAATGCTAAAGAAAGAGGCTGGGAGGTCAGCGGGGTGGAACCGAATAAATCTGCCAGAAATTTAGCTCTCGAAAAAAACCTTGAGGTTAGAAAAGATCTGTCAAAATATGATGGAAAAAAATTTGATGTAATTTGTCTTTGGCATGTATTGGAACACATTTCTAATGTGGAAGAGGAGCTTTCTAAGTTAAAAGCACTGCTTGATAAAAATGGAATCCTGGTAATTGCGGTACCGAACTTTAAAAGTTATGATGCTCAATATTACAGGGAATTTTGGGCCGGGTACGATGTACCTCGACACTTGTGGCATTTCTCACAAAATGGGATTAAAAAATTCTTTTCTCAATTTGGTTTTATTCTAGACCATACCCGGCCATTGATTTTTGATGCCTATTATGTAAGCTTGCTTTCTGAAAAAAACAGAACCGGAACTTCAAATCCATTAAAAGCATTCTTCCAGGGTTGGAAATCAAATTGGCAGGCTAGAAGGAGCACTGAATATTCATCTCTAGTATATTTCTTTAAAAAACAAACCTAATTTCTATTTTAAGCCAATTTAAGAGCTTTTTAATGGTTTAGAGTAATATTACCTTTCTGCTTTTATATATTTCCCTTAGAATTCATTATATCGCTTTATTTTCAATAAAGGTTTTTTATAAAAACCCTTTGGTATATAACTTTTTTAAATATTAGGTTAAATATGGTTTACTAATCCAAAATTTAAAGATTTATGTTTTATACATTTGTCCAAACAAAACTTACCAAAATGAAGAAAATATTTTTAATCACAGTTCTCTCCGTATTTTTTATCTCCTGTAATGAGGAAAAAACAGCATATGTTGATACCACTAAACTTATTCAGGAGTATCAGGAGATGAAGGATGTAGAAGCAAAATTCAATAAGAAAACAGAAACGGTTAAAGGAGAGCTTGATTCTGTAGCTAATGCTTTTCAGGCCGAAGTACAGGAATATCAGTCTGAAATGAATTCGATGTCCCAGGCTCAACGTCAGGAAAGAGAACAGGAGCTTATGCAAAAACAACAGCAATTGCAGCAGCAGCAACAACAAAGAGGTGGTTTATTGCGCCAGGAAAGTGATGCCGCAATTGATTCTATTGTAGATAAAGTTAAAAATTATGTCGAAGAATATGGAAAGGAAAAGGGTTATACCTATATTTTTGGATCAAATGAATCGGCGAATATAATGTATGCAAAAGATGGCTTAGATATCACCGAAGAGGTTCTGGAAGAATTAAATGCTTCATATCAAAAGGATTAATTTTTCAAATAAGTAAAGTAAGAGCCCCCGGGAGTTATAGCTTCTTGAGGGGCTTTTTTGTGCTGAAAACTTAGGAAAATGAAGAAAGGAGAAAAACACCAAAGATAACGACAACAAAGTAGCCTGTTATGGTAAATGCTCCGGCATAATCCTTGGCAACTCTTTGTCCAAAAAGAAGCATTAAAAGCGTGATAGCCGCTAGTATGCACGAATAGAGGGCCCAAGAAGGATCATTGTATAAAAGAATCCAGGTTATTCCTACGATAGCAAGGAAACCTGTTAATATTTCAATAATCATTATAACCCCTACCATCAGTGGAACCATTCCTGCCATAAAAGTTTCTTTGAAATGTTCTTTTAACCAGCCTATATTTCCTTTCCAATCGCTAGCCTTATCTAAACCGGATTGTAAAAAAGTAATCAGAATAAAAAGCAGAATAAGAACTTCAGTGAGATAATTGTTGAGGTTTATCATAGTGTTGTGGTTTTTTATGAAGGTATCGCGTGAGTTTAATGGATAGATTTGTTAGAACAATTTTGGAATTTGCATTTCGACCAATGTGAAATATTGCTTCTTCCAACGCCTGGGTTATTTCCAGGATGTTTCCACCATGCACATAAGGAGCAAAATTTTTTATTTTAAAACCATTAGTCCTTGGTTCCAGATAAACCAAATTATTTGCTTTATAATTATACATTAACGCCTGCCTGAAAAAATCCAAACAATATAATAGAAAACTTTTCTGATTTTCTCTGCCAAGTTTTGCAATTTCCTCGCTCCAGGCGATTAGCTCCAATACAGTTGATTTATTCCCTTTTGCCTTAAAAGCACTTCTTACCCAATTGACGAACCAGGTTTCAAATTGCTTATCACCAGCATCTTTATTTAAAAGATGCAGGGCCTTTGTGTAACTGCCATTTGCCTGGTGTGCTATTTTTAATGCCTCCTCCTGGTTACAAGCTTTTCTTTTAATAAGAAAATCTGCAATTTCTACTTCAGGTAGGGGTGGGAAATGGAGTTTCTGACATCTCGATCTTATAGTCTGAATAATTTGCTCCTCTTCCTCAGCTATAAGGATAAAAAGTGTTTTATTTGGTGGTTCCTCGATAAGCTTCAATAATTTGTTGGCTGCTTCACGATTCATCTTTTCCGCCATCCAGATAAGCATAACTTTAAAGCCACCTTCATAGGCTTTTAATGAAAGAGATTTAACAATGTCCTGCGCTTCATCTACTCCTATCTTCCCCTGTTTATTCTCAATGCCAAGTTCCTGGTACCAGTCGAATAAACTACCATAAGGATTGGACATAACAAAATTGCGCCATTCATCCATAAAGTGGTCCGAAACAGCGTGGCTTTTAATCTTTTCGTTGTTGGCAACAGGAAAGGCGAAATGAAGATCAGGATGACCAAGGTTTTGGAACCTGAGATTACAGGCCTCATTGCCTGAATTGTTTTCCCCATTATTGTTTTTACACAAAATATACTGAGCGTATGCTATGGCCATAGGTAAGGTACCGCTTCCCGAATTCCCAATAAAAAGTTGCGCATGGGGAATTCTGTTATTATCGGCAGTGGTAGTTAGATGATTTTTTATGTGGGCTAAGCCTATAATTTCTTCAAAAAGCATAAGCAAATATAAAACTTATATGCACTTTTATATCTTCGGAAAAAATTATATTTGTAATTAAAGCATTACTATGAAAACATTAGACGATTACAATTTTAAAGATAAACAGGCACTAATTAGGGTGGATTTTAACGTTCCTTTGAAGGATTTAAAAGTAACGGATGCCAGCCGAATAGAAGCGGCAAGACCTACAATCCTAAAAATACTCGAAGATGGGGGTAGTGTGGTTCTCATGTCTCACTTAGGCAGACCGAAAGGAAAAGAAGAAAAATACTCTCTTAGAAATATAGTTTCCAAAGTATCAGAGGTCCTTGGTGTTGAAACCAAATTTGTAGACGATTCTGTAGGGAATAAGGTGAAAGAAGCTACCGAGCAATTGCAACCAGGAGAAGTTCTTTTACTTGAAAATCTAAGATTTTATGAGGAAGAAACTGAAGGAGATGAAGAATTTGCAAGGCAACTTTCCGAATTAGGGGATATTTATGTTAATGATGCCTTTGGCACTGCCCATCGTGCTCATGCCTCAACCACTATTGTTGCTAAGTTTTTTGAAGAGAAGTGTTTTGGTTATCTTCTGGCAAAGGAGATTAAAAGTCTGGATAAGGTGCTCAACAGCAAGGAAAAACCTGTAACTGCAGTTCTCGGAGGTGCAAAGGTATCATCCAAAATTACCGTAATTGAAAATATACTTGATAAAATAGACCACCTGATCATAGGTGGGGGGATGGCTTACACCTTCATATTGGCCCAGGGTGGAAAAACCGGAAATTCTCTGGTAGAAGAAGACAAGCAAGAGCTCGCTCTTGAAATCCTTAAAAAAGCAAAAGAGAAAGGAGTAGAAATTCACCTGCCCGTGGATTCGGTAATCGCGGATAGCTTTTCTGAAGAAGCCAGTACGCAGGTTGAGCGTATTGATAAAATACCTGATGGGTGGATGGGACTGGATGCCGGACCTGATTCTCTTAAGAATTTCGAGGCGGTTATCAAAAAATCCAAAATCATTCTATGGAATGGACCTCTTGGAGTATTCGAAATGGATAAATTCGCCAAAGGAACCATCAAATTAGGTGAATTCATTGCCGAGGCTACCGAAAATGGAGCTTTTAGTCTGGTAGGCGGTGGAGATTCTGTGGCAGCTGTCAAGAAATTTGGCTTTGAAAATAAAGTGAGTTATGTTTCTACCGGAGGAGGAGCAATGCTGGAAATGTTAGAAGGGAAATCACTTCCTGGAATTGAAGCAATAGGGGAATAAGGTACGAAAATTGAGAATATTTCGTTCTCGTAATAAAATTTATGACTCATTTGATGAAGAGTATTTTCTCATTATTACTGTTGTTTTTTAGCATGGGAATTTTGGCGCAGGAAGAGGCTGAAAAGAGAACTGAAAAAGCCAATTTCAGAGTTCAAATTTTTGAAAGGCCCAGCACCTCAGAGATAATTTTGTCTGCGCCCGACCCAGAATTTAAAAATAAACTTCCCATATCTGCACTGATAAAAGATTCTGCAGCAGTAAAGCTGCAGGATCTTCCAAAAGCTGCAAAAATAGATTCCATCTGGAGATCGCAACTTCTTGATACCAGCTTATATGATACTTTTCAAAAAAGTATTCATGAGCAGGACTATTCAAAAGTAGTTTTTAAAGAGTTGCCAACCGATACCCTTAAAGCCCGGTTGAATAAACTCAATTCCAGAACGCCATTTAATATTGAATATCATCCAGTACTTGAAAGTGTTATAAAGTCTTATTTAAAACGCAATAAAAGAGCCATGGAAAACCTCATGGCCTTAAGTGAATACTATTTTCCCATGTTTGAAAAGGAATTGGATAGGTTTGATATTCCATTAGAGATTAAATACCTGGCCATTGTGGAATCAACTTTAAATCCACGTGCTCGCTCCCGTGTCGGGGCTACTGGTTTATGGCAATTCATGTTTCCTACTGGGAAAATGCTGGATCTGGAGGTTAGTTCTTATGTGGATGAACGAATGGATCCTGAAAAGTCTACTGAGGCAGCCGCTAAATACCTGGCCAATCTTTACAAATCTTTTGGTGACTGGGACATGGTTTTGGCTTCCTATAATTCTGGCCCAGGAAATGTTTCAAAAGCCATTAGGAGAAGTGGTGGCTCCACCAATTACTGGCAATTGAGAAGGTATCTTCCGCGTGAAACCGCAGGTTATGTACCGGCATTCTTGGCTACACTTTATATATTTGAATATGCCGACGAACACGATTTTCAGCCTAAAAAACCCGATGTTGCCTTCTTTGAAACGGATACTATCAGGGTTAAAAAGATGCTTACTTTTGATCAAATATCCAAGGTTACTGGTGTAGAAAAAGAAATGCTTCAATTTTTAAATCCAAGCTATAAATTGGATATTATTCCTTTTGTTGAAGATAAAGAATATGGCGTAAGACTGCCAAGGTCGGTATCTGGTGCATTTGTGGCTAATGAAGACGAAATCTATGAATACGTAACTGAAGATCTTGCCAAGAAAGAAAGTAATTTACCAAAATATATCGAAACTGAAGATCGGATTCGGTATAAAGTAAAGAGCGGAGATTACCTGGGGAAAATTGCCGCCCGCTATGGTGTAGGTATAAGCAGTATAAAACGATGGAATAATCTAAGGTCCAATAACTTAAGGATTGGGCAATACCTTACCATTTATCCCAGAAAACCTGCTGTTTCCCAAGTATCATCATCTCAAGATAATTCGAATAAAAAGGCTACAAAGATCTATACAGTTAAAAAAGGAGATTCATTATGGAGCATTTCACGCAAGTTTCCCGGAGTTACGGTACAGAATTTGAGGACTTGGAATGATGTGGGCTCGTCCAGTCTAAAACCCGGGATGAAACTGAAAGTTTCCAAAGGGTAAATTTGTAAATCAAATTAAGCCAAAAATGAAAAAATCATTATTTCTCCTTTTAACCTTATTTTTTTTAATTTCCTGTAATGACCAGAACGAGAAACAGGAACGTATCCTGGTAGATTCTTCAGGAAACATCAATCAGATTACTTTAATAATAGAAAATAATCTCTGGGAAGGTCCCGTTGGGGAAGCCCTTCGGAATAATTTTGCTGCTACGGTAGATGGTTTGCCCCAAGAGGAACCCATGTTTTCCCTTAAACAAATTCCGCCCGAAACCTTTACTGGTTTTGTTAGAAGGAACCGATCTTTTATTAAGGTAGAAAAGGCCAATGAAGCGGGAATAAAAATCTTGGATAATGTGTATGCTC
Organism: Salegentibacter profundi; assembly: GCF_054121475.1. Lineage (NCBI taxonomy): Bacteria > Pseudomonadati > Bacteroidota > Flavobacteriia > Flavobacteriales > Flavobacteriaceae > Salegentibacter > Salegentibacter profundi. The sequence continues at coordinate 79,457 of NZ_JBSYGG010000010.1, read as the reverse complement.
GTCCTCAAACAGGGATAATTATTTCAGGACCTAATGAAGAAGAAATTATTCATGCTATTAACGAGGGAGCAGAGAAAGCGATTGCCGCTTTTAAAAATACAGAAATGAAGGAGAAGCAACGCAGAATTGGGAAATCACTCGGAAAGGATGAAAAACTGGAGGATGAGTTCGGACTTTCCCTTAAGTTCCCCTCGATTTATCGATATGCAGTGGAAGAGGATGGGTTTATTTGGCTGAGAAAGGAGATCACCAAAGGAAATATGGAACTATTAATTTATGAGGTTCCCATCAACCAAATCGAAAAAGACACCAATATCATTGGTAATATAATTAAAATGAGAGATTCTATTGGGAAAGCTTATATTCCTGGACCAGTAGAGGGCAGCTATATGATCACTGAAGAAGCCTATGCCCCTTATCTTTTTGAAACCCAAATTGACGGAAAGTTTGCCTACGAAACTCGAGGTACCTGGGAGGTAAAAAATGCTTTTATGGCTGGTCCTTTCGTAAATTATGCAATTAAGGATGAAGCCAACAACCGTTATTTAGTTATAGAGGGATTTGTTTTTTCTCCAGCACGAGGGAAACGAGATAATATATTTGAGCTGGATGCCATCTTACAATCGGCTAAAATTAAATAAAGAAAAAGCCCAGCTGGAAAGTTGGGCTTTTTCTTTATGAATTAAGGTAGTTATTTCTTTTCCTCGGGAATTTTTTTCTCGTCATTTTCATCTTTGGAAGCATCCTTGAATTCTTTAATTCCACTACCTAATCCTCTCATTAATTCAGGAATTTTTCTACCTCCAAATAACAGTAGAACCACAATTACAATTAGTATTATTTGTGGTGCTCCTATCGCCAATGGTAAAATAAATGCATTCATAACTTTAATTTAGATATCACAAACTTAACAAGAATTCATTAAAATATACCTTAATTAACACAAATTAATTTTGTTAGATTTTTTTATTTGCTTCATTCTAAGTGAAATTCCAATTAAGCACATTACCCAGTGATCTCCAATTTATATGTTAATCCTTAGTATTTTGGTATTCATTTTGGTATTTAAATCTCCATGGCACCGAATATTTTTAATTTATCTTTGTCTAAGCTTTAAAATCTATGGCAGCCAAAAAGAAACATAAAAAGAAGTTCGCCAAAAAACTACTTCATAAGTACCGCCTGGTAATTTTAAATGAAGATACTTTTGAGGAGCGCCTATCCTTTAAACTTACGCGTTTAAATGTTTTTGTAACGATCACACTAAGTGCTATTCTTTTAGTTGCTGCTACCACCATTATAATTGCCTTTACCCCCTTGCGAGAATATATTCCAGGATACTCCTCTCCTGAATTAAAGAGTAGAGCTGTAGATCTCGCTTATAAATCAGATTCTTTACAAAGAATTTTAAAGCTTAATGATCAATACCTTAATTCTATTAAAAGTGTTTTAACCGGGGAAGCAGAAACCGATGCTCTTAACAGGGATTCTCTTATGGAAAGCCCTCAATCCCCGGGTGAAATAGAGCCTATTGAGCCTTCTAGGGCAGATTCTCTTTTACGTGAAGAAGTAGCACAGGAGGATAAGTACAATATCTTAGCTTCTGCAGCAGATAATGTAGAATTTTCCTTATTTCCACCAGTAAAAGGTTCTATTTCTGAAGGTTTCAATCTGGAAGACAGGCATTTTGCAGTAGATATTGTAGTTCCAAAAAATTCAGCAGTGAAATCGGTGGCAGACGGAAGAGTTATTTTTTCGGAATGGACCACACAAACCGGTTATGTCATAATTGTGAGACATAATTACGGTCTTCTTTCAGTATATAAACATAATGCTTCCCTTACAAAAGAACAGGGAGATATCGTAAAGACAGGTGAAGTGATAGCAACTGCAGGGTCAACAGGAGAATATTCCAGTGGGCCACACTTGCATTTTGAATTATGGAACGAAGGATTGCCTGTTAACCCAACCGATTATATTGATTTTGATTAAAATAATATGTCTTTAAAATCTATTGGCGCAAAGATATTTGCCAAAATTATACGCAGAAAAATTGATGCTTGGGCCTCAAAACCTGAAGCTACCCAAGAAAAGGTTTTTAAAAACCTCATTAGCCAGGCTAGGAATACCCGGTTTGGCAATGATCATAATTTCAAGAGCATAAAAACATTTCGTGATTTCTCAAAGCAAGTTCCTGTAAGGGACTACGAGGAGTTAAAGCCCTGGGTAGATAGAATGGTAGCCGGGGAGGCCGATGTTTTATGGCCTGGAAAACCACTTTACTACGCTAAAACCTCTGGTACTACTAGTGGTGCTAAATACATTCCACTTACCAAGGACTCTATGCCTACCCATATAAATGCAGCCCGTAATGCGATTTTATGTTATATCGCGGAGACCGGGAATGCTTCTTTTGTCGATGGAAAAATGATCTTTTTGCAGGGAAGTCCTGAACTCGATGAAAAAAACGGCGTAAAATTAGGTAGGCTTTCAGGTATTGTTGCACATTATGTGCCTTCATATCTTCAGAAAAACAGGATGCCCAGTTGGGAAACCAATTGTATTGAGGATTGGGAAACCAAAGTTGATGCTATTGTAGAGGAAACCCGTAAGGCGGATATGACCGTAATAAGCGGCATCCCATCTTGGGTACAAATGTATTTCGAACGCCTTCAAGAAAAAACAGGACAAAAAGTTGGAGAGCTCTTTAAAAATTTTGAGCTTTTTATTTATGGGGGAGTAAATTATGAACCTTACAGGGCAAAATTTGAAAATCTTATCGGAAGAAAAGTGGATAGTATCGAGCTTTATCCTGCTTCGGAAGGTTTTTTTGCCTTTCAAGATAAACAGAACGAGAAAGGAATGCTCTTGCAATTGGATTCAGGCATGTTCTATGAATTCATTAGAACTGAAGAATTTTTTGAAGAGAATCCAAAAAGATTAACCATTGGCGAGGTAAAAACTGGTATAAACTATGTAATGCTAATCTCAAGTAACGCTGGTCTTTGGGCCTATAATCTAGGAGACACGGTGCAGTTTACTTCAGTTAAACCATACCGCGTGATTGTTTCAGGTAGGATTAAGCATTTTATCTCAGCCTTTGGGGAACACGTTATCGCCAAAGAGGTAGAGGAGGCCATGCAAACAGCCACTCTTCAAACAAAGGCGCGGATAAGTGAATTCACGGTGGCTCCACAAATTACGCCTGAAAAGGATGAATTGCCCTACCACGAATGGTTCATCGAATTTGAAAAGGAACCTGAGGATCTTAATGCCTTCAGAAAAATTCTTGATAAATCCCTTCAGGAACAAAATTCTTATTATTTTGATCTTATTGAGGGTAAAATACTCCAACCCTTGAAAATAACCCGGGTGCCTTTAAATGGATTCCAGAAATATATGAAATCCATTGGTAAACTTGGTGGACAGAATAAGCTTCCAAGACTTGCTAACGATAGGAAAATTGCCAGTGTTCTGGAAGAAATTATAAAAGAATAATATATGGTGAATTTAAAACTACAAGGCCGTACCCGGGCACAGGAGAGCACCCATGCTATAGAGCGGCTTTACATTACAATGCGGCACCTTTTTAACCGGGGGTTTTATAAACCTATGGGGGTATCGGGGGAAACCTTACGCGAAGCGTTACTTACGCTTAGACCTGAGATTTATGGATCAATCGCTGAAGATAAGGTAGAACTAAACGGACTCCTCTATGTAGTAGACCGGCTCCCAATTGGTATTGAGGAGTGCACCTATATAAATTTAACCAGTGACGAAGGTTATGGAAATTCACATTTTCAACCCATCGTACCTCCAAAACGAAGAAGAAACTGTTATAGGATAGATCAAGAACAAATGAATATTGAGATTACACGGGGAAGATCCGAGATCTACGATATTCTTACGCATCTTACCTTTCTTTTTGTAGAATCTCATAAAATAATGAGGCGTGTACTTATTGATGAAGAAGGCAATGTTACCAGAGACTGGGAGAAACTCGAAAGAGCAGTTCTCCAGGATTCCGAACTCAGCAGAGAAGAAAGAGAAGTGGCTCTGACCCATACATCAAATATTCTTGGCCGAACCTTTAACGAAGTATATACCCTATATCCAAAATTCGCTTCTTCCGGTCAACCCGAACGTTTTCTACATATTATCTATAATCTTGGTAAGCTTGCTCTCTCTGAGACTATAAAAAATGAAAAGCGGATTATTACTTTTAGTCCTGTTTTAAGAGAAAGATTAGGTCACCATATTCATGGAGAGATCTGGGCCGATAATATCAAGCAATTTCTCTTAAAGGAAAACCTTATGCATCGCCCAGTACACATTATTAGTGCAAATATGCATAGTGTAATGAACACCCTATTTACCCCTGTTGCCTTAAAGGAAGAACTAAAAAAGAAAAAAGTACTTGAAATTTATGAAGCATTGAGCGACAGCGGAAATGGAAAACTTAGAAATAAAGTAATGAAAGCTGCTTTAAATAATGGAATGCATTTTATCGAAGATAAAAGCGGTACCAATATAGATGTGCAGGTGTTTGATACTGCAAAACTCACAAACGGTTATGATGGGAAGAAACCTGGAAGTATGAAGGATGAACAGCCGGTCATTGTGGTTATGGATTATGCTTTTGGGGAACAGGCTTATGAAACTATGGATGAGCTATTGAAACCTTTTAATTTTGAAGGGAATGAAATTAAAATGAACGTATCCTCCATTTCCATTATGGGAAAGGCGGGGATTCTCGATGGTGGGAAGGGAGATATCATGATACCTACTGCGCATGTTTTTGAAGGAACAGCCGATAATTATCCATTCCAAAACGATTTGAAAAAACAGGATTTGGAAGGTCACGGTATTAAAATAGTAGACGGTGCAATGATCACGGTACTGGGAACCTCTCTTCAGAATAAAGATATCCTAAAATTCTTTCATGATTCTACCTGGAATGTGAGCGGCCTCGAAATGGAGGGTGCTCATTATCAAAAAGCCATCCAGGCCGCTTCAAAGTTGCGCGGAAGCATAAATGAAAATGTGAAGGTAAGATATGCCTATTATGCATCTGATAATCCCCTTGAAACCGGTAGTACGCTGGCTTCAGGAGGCTTAGGAACCACCGGTGTAAAACCTACTTATTTGATAACCGAAAAGATTCTCGACCAGATCTTTGAAAAATAAATCAGAAAAAAATGCAGGTAGAGAAAACACCTTTGAAAGATTGCTTTATCATAAAACCGGATATTTATAGAGATAATAGAGGGCTTTTTTTAGAAAGTTATCATAAAAAGAAATTCATCGATCTCACGGGGATCAATAAGGAATTCGTACAGGATAATCAGTCTATTTCTACTTACGGCGTTCTGCGAGGTTTGCATTTTCAACATGGAGATTTTGGTCAAACCAAATTGGTACGTGCCATTTATGGAAAAGTTCTGGATGTGGTTGTAGATCTTAGACCTGAATCACCTACTTTCAAACAGGTTTTTAAAACTATTTTGGATGATATTAACTTATATCAGCTTTATATCCCTAAAGGTTTTGGACATGGTTTTGTAACCTTGTCTGAAACTTCTGTTTTTGCTTATAAGTGTGATGAGTATTATCATCCCGATGCTGAAGGAGGGATTATCTATAATGATCCGGATCTGGATATTGATTGGGAATTTCCCGAGAAAAAAATGATCCTTTCAGATAAGGATCTTGCTCAGCCACTTTTAAAAGAGGTATTTCGATGAAAAGGGTTTTAGTCACCGGAGCTTCAGGCCAATTGGGGCAATGTTTTCAAAAAATCGCTACGGATTATCCTGGCGTGAATTTTATATTCCTTAATTCTTCGCAGCTTGATATTACGGATCAAAATAAGCTTCAGGAAGTATTTACAGAAAAAAAACCAGATTACTGTATTAATTGTGCGGCTTACACCAATGTTGAAAAGGCCGAAGAGGATACAGAAATGGCCTTTAAAATTAATTCTGATGGAGTTAAAAATCTGGTTAAAGCCTGTAAAAATACCGGAACCGTTTTGATCCATTTCTCAACCGATTACGTTTTTGACGGGAAAACCACTGAACCTTATAAGGAAACAGATAAGACTAACCCCATCAATGTGTATGGCGCCTCAAAATTAAAAGGAGAGAGGTATATTATTGATGGCATGGACACCTATTTTATTTTCAGAACTTCGTGGTTGTATTCTGAATTCGGTCATAACTTCTTTAATACCATCTTGAAAAAAATAGAAGAAGGAGCTAGCCTAAACATTACCACCTCACAAACGGGGACTCCAACTAACGCCAATGATCTTGCTCAATTTGTCCTAAAGCTCATCAAGGAAGAGGAAACCCATTATGGATTATACCATTTCAGCAATATGGGAGAGGCTACCTGGTATGATTTTGCCAAAGCAATAATTAAATTTTTAGCCAAAGGCAAGGAGATTAAATTAAACAAAAGCAAGAATTATAAAACCCGGGCAAAACGCCCTACTTTTAGCGTGTTAAGTAAAAACAAATTACTCAAGAGTTTTAAAATACCTGTACTTAACTGGCGCGAGAGTCTTGAGAATTTGATCGATGAGAGGGTGTGGAAGATAAAGTGATTTACCAAAAGAAAGGAATTGTATATGGCAAAACGAATACTTATCACTGGTGCGGCAGGCTTTCTGGGGTCTCATCTCTGTGACAGGTTCATAAAAGAAGGGTTTCACGTGATTGGAATGGATAATCTTATCACCGGAGATCTAAAGAATATTGAGCACCTTTTTGGAAATGAAAATTTTGAGTTTCTTCATCATGATGTGACCAGGTTCGTTCATGTGCCGGGTAATCTCGATTACATTCTTCATTTTGCTTCTCCTGCCAGCCCGATAGATTATCTCAAAATTCCAATACAAACCCTTAAGGTCGGCTCTCTTGGAACATTGCATTGTCTTGGTCTAGCCAAAGAAAAAAATGCAAGAATCCTTATTGCCTCAACTTCTGAAGTGTACGGTGATCCTCTGGTTCATCCTCAAAATGAAGACTATTACGGAAATGTCAATGCAATAGGTCCCCGTGGCGTATACGACGAAGCAAAACGCTTTATGGAATCTATCACGATGGCGTATCATCGGTTTCATGGCCTGGAAACTAGAATTGCCAGAATATTTAATACCTATGGACCAAGGATGCGGCTGAATGACGGCCGGGTAATCCCAGCATTTATCGGTCAGGCATTAAGAGGTGAGGATTTGACCGTTTTTGGAGATGGACTTCAAACACGTTCCTTTTGTTTTGTAGATGATCAAATAGAAGGAATTTACAGGCTATTATTAAGTGATTATTCCGAACCGGTCAATATTGGTAACCCAGATGAGATCACCATCAGAAATTTTGCTGAAGAGATTATAAAACTTACCAAAACAGATCAGAAAATTGTGTATAAAGAGCTTCCGCAAGATGACCCCCTACAACGCCAGCCTGATATTACCAGGGCTAAGAGCATCTTAGGGTGGGAACCCAAAATCTCACGTGAAATAGGAATGAAGATCACCTATGAATACTTCAAGAGTCTAAGTCCCGAGGATCTGAAAAAAAGTGAGCATAAGGATTTTTCGAAACATATTAGAAGATGATGGATCAGGATGTATTGGTTTCAGTGATAATGCCGGCTTATAATTCCGGACGATTTATTAAGGCTTCTATAGAATCGGTTATCAAACAAACCTATTCAAACTGGGAATTAATTGTGATCGATGATGCCTCGGAAGATCAAACTTTAGAAATAATAAAAGACTATGCAGCAAAAGATAAAAGATTTAAAATCATCCTTAATGAAAAGAATCAAGGTGCAGGGGTCTCGAGAAACAAAGGAATAAAAGAGGCAAAAGGAGATTATATCGCATTTCTGGACGCTGATGATCTATGGAAGCCACATAAACTTCATACTCAATTGAATTTTATGAAGGAAAACGACGTTACAATTTGTTTTTCCAGTTATGAACAAATCACAGAAAATGGAGAGATCCGTAGGGTGGTGGTTCAAGCCTTACCATATGTTACTTATCAGAAACTATTAAAATCAAATTATATCGGTAACCTTACCGGAATCTATAATATTGCAGAATTAGGTAAAATTTTTGGACCAGAGATTAGAAAAAGACAGGATTGGGGATTATGGCTTGCTGCCGTAAAAAAGGCTCGTATAGCAAAAAGTATTAAAGAACCTTTAGCCATTTACCGGCTAAGAAAGAATTCAGTCTCAAGGAATAAATTCAAAATGCTCCGTTATAATTTCATTATATATTATAAAGTGCTGGGTTTTGGTTTTTTCAATAGTCTTCGTTGTATGTTAATGTTCCTGAAGGAACATTTTTTCATAAAGAAAAAACAATTAAGAAGCAGTTAGATTCGTGAGCTAAACTGCTTAAGTTTTCCGCTTTTATCGCGATCCAAAACCTCTTTTCTCTCAAAAAGAACCCTGAGATCTTTTCCAACATATTTTTCAATTGCTCTGAGTATCCTTTCAATTTGTGATTCGGAAAAAGCTTTTTCACTTACATAGTCAATTTTAAAAATATCTGGCGCAGTCTGAATCACTACGAACTCCTTGATGTTTCCGGTATCTTCAATTATAGTTTTGGTCACATAGTAAAACGTGAGGCCAGGAACGAGCTTGCCATCTGCCAGCCTTGCTACATCATTGGTACGCCCGATGAGTTTTTGAAGAACAGGGGTTTTTGGAGTGCTTTTTTCCGAAAGAACTCCAGTATCGCCAATGTCATATCTTATCATAGGATGCGCCAGGTTATATAGCGATGTAATTACCACACGACCCTCCTGTCCATTAGGTACAGGTTTATCGTGTTCATCTAAAATCTCCACAAAGAGATCTTCGGAATTTACAATCCAGTTTTTATTCTTGTCTTCAAAGGCAATTAGACCCACTTCACTTGCACCGTATTCATTCACAACGGGAACTCCGGTTGCCATTTCAATAAGCTCCTTATCCTCCTTAAAAAGGCGTTCTGAAGTCACTATGCAAAGTTTGAGGCTTGGGCAAACGTCTTTCAATTGAATATCCCTGCTTTTGAGGTATTTTGCGAAAAGAAGAATCGCACTTGTGTAACCGTTTATATAGTCGAATTTAGATTTTTGAAAACGCTTTAAAAAAATCTCCATCTTTCCCTCACTAAGGTCAAATATATTAAAACGCCTTCTTAGGCTTATCCTGTCTTTAAATCGCTCCTGAAGATTCCCATAAAGATCTAGTGGTATGCCATAAAACCGGGCTTGTAAACTTTTATTGAGATCTATACCATGCCACTGATATCTATCCTGAAAACCAGCCCAACTTAGCGCATGACAAAATCGATCTTTTGCGAATATAAATGGTTCTCCACTGCTTCCAGATGTTTTTCCAATATAAGTATTTCGTTTTTTGAAATTTTTACTGAGTCGGTGTTTTAGTTTCTGTTGAAGCTGGGATTTTTTCAAGACAGGTACTTCTTCCCATTTTTCAAACTTATCTTTTTCGCAGAATTCCTGATAAAACGAATTATGTTTTAAATGAAAATCCAAGATCTCGAATTTCTTACTATCTAGATAATCCTGATAATAGTTTTCAGGGATTTCCCTTATCTTGCCCAAAAGTTTTTGCGCCCGATTTATGGGAAATTTATTGAGTTGTAGGGACAGCTTAAACCAGTTCAAAGGCAAATGGCGTTTTTATTCGAAATAAATTGGTGCTTCAATTTACAAACAATTATTTTTGGGACAACATTTAAAAGACTTTCAAAATGAAAATTTTAATACTTGGCTCAGGAGGCCGTGAACATACTTTTGCCTGGAAAGTGGCCCAAAGTAAAAAATGCTCTAAACTCTTTGTAGCACCTGGAAATGCGGGAACCGCTCACCTTGCAGAAAATGTTGATTTAAAGCTTAACGATTTTGAAAGAATAAAGGATTTTGTGGTGGACCAGAAAATTGAAATGCTTATTGTTGGTCCTGAAGACCCTCTTGTTCAAGGTATTACAGATTTCTTTGCGGAAGATCCAGAATTAAAGTCGGTCAAGGTAATTGGACCTTCCAAACGCGGCGCTCTTTTAGAGGGCAGTAAAGAACGTGCAAAGGAGTTTATGGCAATGCATGGAATCCCTACTGCAGCCTATGAAAGTTTTACGGTTGAAAGTTTGGAGGCTGGCAAGAAATTCCTGGAAAGTCTAAAACCACCATATGTTCTTAAGGCAGATGGTCTCGCTGCAGGGAAAGGGGTTTTGATCCTCGATAATCTGGGTGAGGCAAAGGCTGAGCTTGAAAGTATGCTTTCTGATAAGAAATTTGGCGAAGCGAGTGCTAAAGTGGTAATTGAAGAATTTCTGGATGGAATCGAGCTCAGTGTTTTTGTACTTACTGATGGAAAAAATTACAAAATTCTACCCACCGCCAAGGATTACAAACGAATTGGGGAAGGAGATAGTGGACTTAATACCGGCGGAATGGGAGCAATATCCCCTGTGCCTTTTGTCGATGAGGAATTGATGAATAAGATTGAAAAGCGTATTGTAGAACCTACAGTTAAGGGCCTACAGAGTGAGGATATAGATTATAAAGGTTTTATATTTATAGGGTTGATCAAAGTGGGAGAGGAACCCTTTGTGATAGAATACAATGTGCGTATGGGTGATCCTGAAACTGAAGTTGTCCTGCCTAGAATTAAATCTGACATTGTAGAATTAATGGATAAGGTCTCTATGGTAAAGCTTGACCAGGCAGAGCTCGAAATAGAAGAACAGGCTGCTACTACGGTAATGTTGGTATCTGGTGGTTATCCTGAAGCTTATGAAAAAGGGAAAGAGATTACCGGATTTGATGAAGTTCAGGGAAGCATTGTTTTTCATGCCGGAACCAAAGAAGAAGGAGGGAAAATTGTAACCAGTGGAGGTAGAGTTATAGCAATAACCTCCTTTGGGAAAGATTATAAAGAGGCCCTAAAAAAATCCTATCAAAATGCAGAAAAACTACATTTTGATAGGATGTATTTTAGAAAAGATCTAGGTTTTGACTTAACCTAAAAATGAATGAGCTGAAGGATCCCGGTTTTCTTCGTTGTTATCATTGAATTTTTTCAGCTGTTTCATCCAATAGAAAAAAGCAGCAAATCCAATAAGGATAAAAATAAAATTAACGGCGTTGGCTGCCCACCAGGAGTTTAATTCCAATTCACGAAGCGCGTCTAACGGAATAAACAACACCTCTTCAAAAAGCCATGCGATTCCTTCAAAAAAATCTTTCATTTAAATAATTTTTATGGCGCTTAGCTGTTTATAAAGCATGGCCAATTGATAACTCTGGCCTAAAAGGCCCTCAAATGATAACTTTGTTATAGTTTAGAGTACAAAAATATAAAAAACAGGAATGCTAACAAGCTTTTTTGGCAAATCAAAACCACTTAACGGAATTTTAGTAGCGCTTTTTATGACGTTGCTTTTCGTGATCGCCAATTTCAGGGAGCGCATTCATTCTTTCGACTTAGCCGGGTTTTTCGAAAAACTAGCCGTTTTACTAGCCTTTCTCCTAAGTGTATATGTACTTAATTTTATTGCCAAGAAAAATGAACTCACACGGCGGAGTGCCTATAAAATATTATTTTTTGCAGTTTTCACCACCTCTTTTATAGAACTGCTCAATAACACCCAGGTTATTTTTGCTAATTTATGTGTATTATTTGCTTTTAGGCGTATCCTAAGTTTGCGTTCGAAAAAAATCATGCAGAAAAAAGTCTTTGATGCGACCTTTTGGATTGTTATTGCTTCGATTTTTTATTTCTGGTCGATTTTTTATTTATTAGTTGTCTTTGCAGGAATTCTTTTTTATTTACCTAAGTTTAAGAACTGGTTAATTCCCTTGGTTGCCTTCATGGCCGTATACCTTCTCAATCTAACTTATCATTTAGTTATCTATGAAAGTGTTTATGGATTTACACGTTGGTATGAACCGATTAATTTTAATTTCACCAATTATCGTGAGCTTAGTTTATTAATCCCTTTAAGTTTTGTCCTTGCAGTATTAATTTGGACCTTGGGGAATTATTTTAAACTTATACAAAAAGCCAGTATTAGCCAACGTCCCTCCTTTAACCTGGTATTGTTTAGTCTCATAGCTTCAATTGCTATAGCCATTTTTTCACCTACAAAAGATGGAAGTGAACTTATTTTTCTTTTTGTTCCCATGAGTATTATTGCCTCCACCTGGTTTGAACGAAAAAAAGACAAAACATTTAAAGAGATCTTACTGGGTATTCTCATTCTTATGCCACTGATTGTACCGCTGTTAAGCTAAAAATCTGGAAGTCCATACTGCGGTATAGCTTATGCTTTATAACTATTTCAAATTATGGTACCTTTGCCTGTAGAAAAAAGAACTACCAAATAAAAGTTCAACTACTTACTCGAACAATAAAGAAAATAGCAGATTTATGTTTTCAGATAAAGCGAACAAAATATTTCAGGAAGTAATAGAGAAATATCACGAAAAAGATACTGTGGACCAGGCTTTTTCAAACCCGTATGACAGTACCGATGAACTGATCGAGCACTTACTGTATCGTAAATGCTGGATCGACACTGTTCAATGGCATTATGAGGATATTATAAGAGATAGGAACATAGACCCCGTAGACGCCCTTAAACTTAAACGCCAGATTGATGCTTCAAACCAGGATCGCACCGATACAGTCGAATATATAGACAGTTATTTTCTTGAGAAGTTTAAAGATGTTAAGCCTAAGGAGAATGCTACAATCAATTCTGAAAGCCCCGCCTGGGCTATTGATCGTCTATCAATTCTCGCCTTGAAAATTTATCATATGAATGAGGAAGCTAATCGAGCGGAGGCCTCGAAAGAGCACCGTTTAAAATGCGATGCGAAATTAAAGGTTTTACTGGACCAAAGAGTAGATCTTTCTACAGCTATCAATCAGCTCTTGGAAGATATTGCCAATGGTGATAAATATATGAAAGTATACAAACAGATGAAAATGTATAATGATGATGAACTTAACCCCGTATTGCGAGGGAAATAATCCTCATCTAAATAGCTCGGATACCATTTTTCCTATTTGTAGGCCCTGGGGAATTGGAGCTTAGCACTCCGGAAATCCAAACCGGAATTAAATACAGAATGAAAACAACTACGACAGCTTCAATACCTCAGGTAAAAAAGACCCATATTTTGGTAATAAGACTTTCTGCTATGGGGGATGTCGCGATGGTAGTCCCAATTTTACGAATTTTAACTGCAACTTATCCTGACTTAAAGGTCACAATGCTGACCCGTAGTTTTTTTAAACCGATGTTCCAGGATATACCGAATGTTTCGGTTTATGAGGCTGATGTGAGTGGAGTGCACCAAGGAGTTCTGGGGCTTTCCCGCCTGGCGAAAGATTTGCGGGATGAAGGTATTGATGTAGTGGCAGATCTTCATAATGTTTTAAGGAGCAATGTGTTGAAATCAGTGTTTTTTCTTTTTGGGATTCCAGTGGAGCAGATAGATAAAGGGCGTAAGGAAAAAAAAGCCCTAACCCGGGAGAAAAACAAGATATTTAAACCCTTAAAATCCACTCATCAGCGATATGCGGATGTATTTTCCAATTTGGGTTACCCCATAGACTTAGATTCACACCAATTTCCAATAAAAAAGCCACTTTCAGAAAATATTAAAAAAATCGTTGGCGCTGAGCCCATTAAATGGTTGGGAATTGCTCCTTTCGCACAACATAGTTCAAAGGCCTACCCTTTCGATCTCATGGAGGAAGTTTTAAAACAACTTTCTCAAAATCCAAAAATAAAGATCTTACTTTTTGGAGGTGGAGAAATTGAAAAAACACAACTCGAAACCTGGGAAAAGCGATTTAAAAATACTATGAGTGTAGCCGGAAGGTTAAGTTTTGAAGAAGAGCTTGCCCTGATCTCTAATTTGGATGGCATGATCTCTATGGATAGTGGTAATGGACATTTAGCAGCCATGTTCGGCATATCTGTAATAAGTATTTGGGGGGTTACTCATCCCTTTGCCGGCTTCCGGCCTTTTAAACAGCCAGAAAGCAATAGTTTGTTGCCCAGTCGTGAAAAATATCCTTATATACCCACTTCAATTTACGGACAAAAATACCCAGATGGATATGAGGATGCTATCCGGGAAATTTCTCCTGAACAGATTCTGGAAAAAATAAATGAGCTGCTTTTTTAAAGTAAAAAGGTAGCAATTGCTACCTTCTTACTTTAACTTCTTTCTTTGCGATCATACATCGTCATAGTCAACCTTAAGTTTGGGCGTCAAAGGTTGGGCCTGGCAAGTAAGGATAAGCCCTTCGGCAATTTCCTCATCGGTAAGAATTTGGTTTTTGCGCATTTCTGCTTTTCCTTCTCTAATCCTTGCGATACAGGAACTACAGATTCCTCCCTGGCAGGAATAGGGCACATCAAGGTCGTTCGCTAACGCAGCATCCAGGACAGTGTCCTTAGAAGCCATGCTGAAGGTGGTTTCTTCATCATCGACCAACACAGTAAGTTCGGTCTGTCCATCTACATTGGTTTCAATACTCCCAGTCTCTTCTGTGGTGAAAAGTTCAAAATGAATATTTTCCTCAGACACACCATTTTCTTTAAGAACCTTTTTTACCTGATCAATCATCTCCTCAGGGCCACATAAGTAATAGCCTGCAAAAGGGTGATCTTTAAATTTATTCTTGACCACATAATTCACCGTACTGGTCTCAATACGGCCAAAATGGGATTTTTCTTCACGGGTACGGCTGTATACGAATTCGATAAAAAGCCTATTTGGGAATTTAGCCTGTAATTCCAATAATTCCTTGAAGAATATTGTTTCTTCCGGAGACTTATTTCCGTATGTAAGAATAAATCGGCTTCTGGGTTCTTCAGCTAATACAGTTTTTAAAATGGAAAGGACCGGAGTAATCCCACTTCCAGCGGCAAAAGCTGCATAATTTTTAGGTTCGTCTCCAGGTTCCAGGATAAATTTTCCTTCCGGAGGATGAACTTCTAATTCATCTCCAGCTTGAAGCTTATTATTGGCAATTACAGAGAATTTTCCTCCTTCAACCTCCTTCACGGTAACTTTAAATTCGCCGCTTCCCGGTGCTGAACACAGGGAATAAGCTCTGCGTATCTCTTCACCATCCACCTGCGTTTTTATGGTGATATACTGCCCAGCCTTAAACGTGAATTCGTCTTTTAGATCTTCAGGAATTATAAAGGATAAACTCACCGCTTGTGGAGTCTCCCTTATTACTTCTTTAATCTTTAATTTATGAAACTTTTGCATTCAAAAAATAATTTTGAGTGCAAAAATACAAAGTATGTGCTATTTTATAGTGTAACAAAAGACTATTTTTCATTACTTACATTGGAAATAAGCAATTATGTTTACTCGTTTTCTCTCTCTGGAGTGGAAGTCTTTTTTCAGATCAGCAAGTTTAGGGAAAAGTCTGGGACTTAGAATTTTGATGATTTTCCTGGCTCTTTATTTTTCTGCTGTTTTCTTATTTTTAGGATTGAGCTTATACCCACTGTTACAGGAGATGTTTCCTGAAGATGATCCGATTCATTTGGTTAATAGATTTGTTTTGCCATGGTTGATATTCGAATTTGGATTGAGGTTTATGCTTCAAACTCTTCCTGTGATGGATATTAAACCACTTATGTTACTGCCTCTGCCCAAGCGTAAAGTGGTAAACTTTGTGCTTATAAAGAACTTATATTCTTTCTATAATTTTCTGCCATTACTTATTATTGTCCCTTTTGGGATATTTAATATCTATAAAAATGAATATTCCTTATTTTCAGTTTCTGGGTGGATGATAGCCATGATAGGAATGAGTCTGTGTGTGAATTACGGGAATTTTATCATTAAAAAACGCTTTACTGATAATTTGAAGGCACTTGTTCCAGTGGTTTTATTCATTGTAGTTTTAACAGGCTTAGAATATTTTCAGGTCTTTGAAATAAGCTTATATTTTGGTAAATTATTGAATGCTGTTTTGATTCACCCCTATTTAGCTGTGGTACCTGTTGTCTTTCTTATCTCGCTTTTTAAATGGAACCAATATAACCTGGAAAGTAAATTTTTCCTTGATGGTGGTCTAAAGAGAAGGGAGACCGGTAAAGATACCCGTGATTTTGACTGGACGCGAAAGTTTGGAAGTATTGCTCCATTTTTGCAATTAGATCTGAAATTAATCTGGAGAAATAAAAGGCCTAAAACCACTATCTATATGTCTATATTGTTACTGGGTTATGGACTTTTCTTTTATCCTAACGATATTTATCAGGATATGCCGTGGTTTTATGTTTTTGTCGGAATTTTTATAACAGGTATTTTCATGATCAATTTCGGACAGTTTGTGCCTGCCTGGGATGCCTCTTATTATCCCATGATAATGTCTCAGAACATCCCGATCAAACAATATCTTAGCTCTAAGGCTGGGCTTTTGAGTTTTAGCGTGGTAGTTCTGGGCATTCTGTCTACCCCTTATATTTACTTTGGCTGGGAAATTCTAATGATAAATATGGTATGTGTAGTTTATAATATAGGAGTGAACGTTCCCATCTTATTGTATTCAGGATCCTTTAACAAAAGAAGAATAGATCTGGATAAAAGTCCCTTTATGAATTATCAGGGAACCGGAGCCACGCAATGGCTGGTAAGTCTGCCCCTTATGATCTTACCTGTATTGGTGTATTGGAGCACAGCTAAATTTTTAGGAATGAAATCAGCCCTGGCAATTTTAACCGTCCTTGGGATCATTGGCTTGCTTTTAAGGTCTATACTACTTAATGGTATAGCCAAACGTTATAAGGAAAGAAAATATGCTATGATTAATGGATTTAAGGAAACAGGAGAATAAAACAAAGAGTTTATGATTACCGCAACGAACCTCACGAAAGTTTATAATGGAAATACAGTTCTTAATATTGAACATCTGGATATCCCTGACGGCCAAAATTTTGGACTTGTAGGGAATAATGGAGCAGGAAAAACAACATTCTTTAGCTTGTTGCTGGATCTTATTGAGCCGACTACTGGTAATATTTTCAATCATGAAATTACTGTAAGTCAAAACCAAGAGTGGAAAAGCTTTACCGCTTCATTTATTGATGAAAGCTTTCTTATTGGATATCTCACTCCAGAAGAATACTTCTATTTCGTGGGAGAGTTGAGGAATCGAAATAAAGCCGATGTTGATATGCTTCTGCATGAATTTGAAGATTTTTTTAATGGTGAGATTCTGGGACGTAGAAAATACTTGCGTGATCTTTCAAAAGGAAACCAGAAAAAAGTAGGCCTTGTGGCATCACTTATAGGTGATCCGCGCGTAGTGATTTTAGATGAACCTTTTGCCAATCTGGATCCAACTACTCAAATTCGGTTAAAAAAGATCATCAAAGAAAGAGCTGCAACTAATGAAACTACTTTTCTTATCTCTAGTCATGATTTGAATCATGTTACCGAAGTTTGTGAACGTATAGTAGTGCTGGATAAAGGAGAAGTGGTGAAAGACATTCGTACTTCAGAAGCAACATTGAAGGAGCTAGAAGATTATTTTTCTGGGGGACCTATGCTGGAGCATCCCGAGAATATTTGAAAACTGGTTTTTGTTTGTAAAAAGAAGCGTATTTTTACATACTAAAAACAGCGGCAGTTGAGTTAATCATATTACCTAGAACCGGTTGATTTTGAATACTTTTTCTAAATTTTTTATCTTTCTTATCCTTGTGGGCAGTATGCTTGGCTGTTCGCGAAAGAAAGACAAATTTCTCAACCGGAACTATCACGCCATTACCTCCGAATATAACACGCTTTATAATGGTAATCTCGCTCTTGATCAAGGCCGGGAGGAACTCATTGAAAGTTACCAGGATAATTACTGGGATATACTTCCAATAGAACGAATGCAAATTGATGAACAGATTCTGCTACCGGATAGTATTAGAAATCAAAATTTTGGTAGGGCTGAAGAGAAGGCGGTAAAAGCTATTCAGAAACATTCAATGCTTATTGGAGGGAAGGAGCGAAATCCCCAGATAGATGAAGCTTATCTTTTATTAGGAAAGGCAAGATACTATGATCAACGATTTATTCCAGCCCTTGATGCCTTCAATTATATTCTACACAAATATCCCGCAAGTAATAATATAAATCCAGCTCAGATTTGGCGTGAGAAAACAAATATGAGACTGGATAATAACCGACTTGCGATTAAAAACCTGAAAAATATCCTGAAGCAGGAAAATCTGGAAAATCAGAATTATGCAGACGCCAACGCTACTTTAGCCCAGGCTTTTATAAATCTTCAAATGCTTGATAGCGCTGTAGCACCTCTTGAAAAAGCCGCTGAAATTACAGATATCAACGAGGCCAAAGGGAGGTATTATTTTATTTTGGGACAATTATATAACCGAATTGATTCTCATGATCAGGCTAATAATGCTTTCGACCAGGTTATAGAATTAAACCGAAAGACCCCCAGAGTGTATGTGATTAATGCCTACGTTGAAAAAGCACGGAATTTCGATTACAATCAGGGCGATAATTATCAATTAAGGGAACTTCTTGCCAAATTGGAGGAAGACCGGGAAAACCGACCATACCTGGATAAAATTTATTTTCAGATTGGTGAATATTACCGAAACATCGATTCCATTCCCCTGGCGGTTGAATATTATAAAAAATCCTTACGAGCTCCAATTAGCGATAAATTCCTGAAATCCGTTAACTATGAGATACTGGCTGACAGGAATTTTGAGGATGCTAAGTTTAAAGAAGCTAGTAAATATTATGATAGTACCCTGGCTGTGATGTCTCCTCAACTTAGGGAATATCGGACGATAAAAAAGAAACGAGAGAATCTGGAGGATGTTATTTTATATGAAGAAAGTCTGGCAAGAAATGACAGTATTTTAAGGCTGAGTAGTCTTCCTCCTGATGAACAGCTTAAATATTTCACGGCCCATATAGATAATTTAAGGAAAAAAGCGGATGCTGGTAGGCTTGAAGGGAGCTTTGTAGAGAATCTTCCACAAACTACATTTCCGGAGCCCGATGCATTACCATCTCCAGGAGGTTCCCGGACTTTCTATTTTTATAACGAAAATAGAATGCAAAAAGGATTTCAGACCTTTAAAGAGATCTGGGGGGGGAGATCTTTGGTAGATAATTGGAGATGGGCGGAATTAGGTTTTGAAGAGAGCGATACTACTGTGGAAGGAGAAAACGCTGAAGTAAATATGGAGGATGATCCGCGTTTTGACCCCAATACTTACATAGATATGATTCCAGTAGACCCACAAATACTGGATAGCCTGACCAGTGAACGAAATATAGCCCTTTATCAACTGGGAATAATTTATAAAGAAAAATTCGAGCAATATGAAAGAGCTGCTGAGAACCTGGAAGCACTGCTTAAATACAGTACAAAAAAGGACCTAATTCTTCCCGCTAAATATAATCTATATGAAATATATGGAATCCTAGGTCGTAGTAGGGACCAGGAAGAAATTAAGCAGGATATTCTTAGTAATTATCGAGGGTCCCGCTTTGCTAACTATATTTTAAACCCCCAGGCCATCACTGAAGATGAAAATTCTCCTGAAGCGTTGTATTCAAAAACCTACAGGGATTTTGAAGATGGGAAATATAATCAGGTACTCCTTAAAACAAACCAGTATATCAATGAATTTTCGGGAGAAGAAATCCTTGCAAAATTCGAGTTGTTAAAGGCTATGACCACCGCAAGATTGCTTGGTCTTGAGGCATATAAAGATGCGCTTCAGCATGTTGCTTTGAAATATCCACAAAATCCAGAGGGTAAGAAAGCGCGGGAAATAATAACTAAAACAATTCCTAAGCTTCCTGGAAAGGAATTCAAACAGGATAGTCTACAGACTGACTTTAAATTAGTTTATACCTTAAAAACTTCTGAAAAAGAAGAGTCAATTGCATTAAAAAAGCAAATTGAGGATGCCATTGAAAAGCTCGGTTATAGCCTTGAAGTTTCTGTAGACATCTATGATCCAGATACGATATTTGTGGTAGTTCATGGATTGGATAATAAAGAGAGAGCTTTGGGGTTCGAAGAATTACTTCGAAATGATGAATTTAAAATTAATTACAAATCCATTGCTATATCCACTGAAAATTATAGAATTGCACAAATTCATAAAAACATAGATCTTTACTCACCCTCCAACAATTAAAACCCTACTTATGTTTTCAGATCAAAAAAAATCCAAGTCCAAACCCGAAAATACTAAAGAGCAAAATAGAATTGCTGCAGGTACAACTATAACCGGAGACATAAGTGGAAAAGGAGGATTCAGGATTGAAGGCACCTTAGAAGGTAATCTTATAACCGCAGGTAAGGTGGTAATTAGTGAAGGTGGCCTTTTGAGAGGTAAACTGGAATGTCAACATGCTGATATTGAGGGTAAAATTGATGGAAACCTGCAGGTAACAGGAACTTTGAGTCTTCGAACTTCGGCAATCATTGAAGGGGATGTAAGCGCAGGAAAACTGGCCATCGAACCAGGAGCAACTTTTAATGCTACCTGCCACATGAATGGCGATGTGAAATCGCTTAAGCAGAAAGATGAAAAAAAATCAGCCTAATAAGTACCTTGCCTATGTGAATATTGCATTTCAAATGGGCATAATAATCGCTGCCGGTGTTTTCTTAGGAATTTGGCTTGATGAGAAATTTCCGAATAAGTATTCTGCCTTTACGATTTCGTTTGCTCTGCTAGGAGTTTTTGTGGCACTTTACCAGGTCTTTAGAGGTCTAAAGGACCTTAGCGATGAGGATTAATATGATGATGAATAAATTTATAGGATTTTTAAAAGTTTTTATTCCGTTTAGCATTGTGCTATTTTTGATTCAATATGTATTATTGAAATTCGTTTTTGAAAGCAAGTTGTTTAACCCGATCTGGTCAATCTATCTTTTTCATTTTTCAGCTACATTAATCATTTACATGGTTTTGGTTTGGATTCACCAAAATTTTCAGGATAAGACCGGCTTTGCCTTTATGGCGCTTAGCCTCTTGAAGATGCTGGCAGCTGTGGTCTTTCTTCTTCCGCTGATTTTAAGTGATAATCCCTCTGTTTTCTTTAATATCATGGCTTTTTTCATACCCTATTTTCTATTTCTGGTTTTTGAGACTATGTCTGTTGTTAAATTAATTAATTTAAAATAAGTGGTTGTCTCTCAATGAAATCCTTAAAATGGGTTTCCGGCTTTAAAATTTTATATTCCAAGCTTTCAGATAAAAATTAAAAGTATACCTTTGCAGCGAAATTTAGAGCCCATAATTTTTAAGCAGAACAGGTACTATGATAGCACATAAATCTTTTAAGATTATAGTGACGTTAACACTAGCCTTCGCCTTACTTCCTTTTTTAGCTTTTGCCTCGGCCGATTCGGTTGACAATGAAACGGAGGAAAAATTCAATCCAACAGATATGATCCTGCATCATATTGGAGATTCCCATGGTTGGCATTTTTTTGGTGAAGGTGATAATTCTTTTACTCTTCCATTACCTGTTATTCTTTGGACTGAAGACGGTTTAGTTACTTTTATGTCTAGCGAATTTCATCATGATACTGAAGGGGAATACATCGTTGAAAAAGATGGAAAACAATTCGTGAATTACCATGAGAAAATTTATCAGTTAGAGGAAGGTGCTCAAAGCCTTGAATTCGACGATGAACACCATCCCTTAAATGCCCAGACACCATTGGACCTTTCTATTACTAAAAACGTAGCTGCTATGTTTTTAACTGTTATTCTTATGATTTGGTTCTTTTTCGGACTGGCCAGCTTTCATAAAAAGAACAAACATGCACCTAAAGGTTTTAACAATGTTCTTGAAACCCTTGTTTTGTTTGTTAGAGATGAGATCGCTAAGCCACAGATTGGGGAAAAGAAATTTATGAAATTTATGCCCTTTTTGCTTACCGTGTTTTTCTTTATCTGGATTACTAATTTATTGGGTCTATTGCCTGGGGCAGCTAACGTAACAGGAAACATCGCAGTGACGGTTTCATTGGGCTTGTTTACACTTGCCTTAATCATTATGAACGGGAATAAAGATTACTGGAAACACGTATTCTGGATGCCTGGGATTCCTACCTTTGTAAAACCTATTTTAGCGGTGGTTGAGGTTCTAGGAGTATTTATAAAACCCATCGCGCTTATGATTCGTCTCTTTGCTAATATTACAGCGGGTCACATTATTATACTTAGTTTACTAGGATTGATATTTATATTGGAAAGTGCCGGGGTAGCCGGAATTTCGGTGCCGTTTGCACTTTTCATCACAATACTGGAATTGCTGGTAGCATTCCTTCAAGCGTTTATTTTTACAATGCTGTCTGCCCTGTTTATCGGAATGGCGGTTGCGGAACATGAACATCATTAATTTTAATTTTTAATTTATCTATTATGGAATTATTGTATGTAGGTCTTGCAGCTCTAGGAGCTGGATTAGCAGTAGTTGGAGCGGCTATTGGTGTAGGTAAAATCGGTGGTTCAGCCATGGATGCTATTGCCCGTCAACCAGAAGCTTCTGGAAAGATCCAAACAGCTATGATTATCGCCGCTGCACTTGTGGAAGGTGTTGCCCTTTTCGGGGTAGTTGCCGCTTTACTTGGTGTACTTAGATAATCAAACCTTAAAAAACCCTTCGCAACGGTTGGTTGCGAAGTGGTTTTTAATAAATGATGTTTTAAACTTTTTTACTATATAGATTATGGATTTAATAACTCCTGAATTCGGATTATTTTTCTGGCAAACCATTGTTTTTTTGGTGCTTATTTTCCTTATGGCCAAGTTCGCCTGGAGACCAATTCTTGGTGCTGTAAATAACCGGGAACAATCAATAAACGATGCACTTGCTTCGGCCGAAGAAGCGCGTAAAGAAATGCAAAATCTTAAGGCTGATAATGAACAGCTATTAAAAGAAGCCCGCGCCGACAGGGATGCTATTCTTAAAGAAGCAAGGGAAATTAAAGAGAAGCTTATTGCTGAGGCTACAGAAGATGCTCAGAAGAAAGCCGAGAGGATAGTAGCGCAGGCCCAGGAGAACATAAAATTGGAAAAGCAGGCCGCCATGACAGAATTGAAAAATCATGTTGCCGCACTTTCAATTGAAATCGCGGAGAAAGTTATTCGTAAAGAGCTTTCAAATGATGAAAAACAGCATCAAATGATCGATAAGATGCTTGGTGATGTTTCTACTTTAAACTAATGTAAAATGAAAGGAACCAGGGCAGCACAACGTTACGCTAAGGCAATTATCGGTCTGGCAATAGAAAAAAATGCCACCGATGCGGTGTTTGCGGATATGCAAAGTATTTCGCAAACTATTGCTAACAGTAGAGACTTAAAGAGTATGCTTGGTAGTCCGGTAATTAATTCCGGCATTAAAAAGAGTGCCCTTCGGGAGATTTTCAAAGACGCTCATAGTATTAGCATGAGTAGCTTTGATATACTTGTTGAGAATGGCCGAATTAACCTTTTGGATATTGTGGCCAGACAGTATATTGCCATGTATTATTCGTTGAATAATACTCAGCAGGCAATAATTACGAGCGCTGTTCCTTTAACAAAGGAACTTGAAGATAAGGTTCAGAATAAAATTAAAGAACTAACAGGAAATGAAGCCAGCATCAAAAATGTCGTTGATGAAGATATGATTGGTGGTTTCGTATTAAGGGTTGGCGATTTGCAATATGATGCCAGTGTGGCCAGCAATCTTAATAAGCTTAGAAGAGAATTAAAAAACAACACATACGTTTCAAAATTTAATTAAAACCGTCACATTTAAATGTGACATTTTATCCTAAATAATTATGGCAGAAGTAAATCCTGCTGAAGTATCAGCAATATTAAAGCAGCAATTATCAGGTTTTGAGTCAGAAGCCAGTTTAGACGAAGTAGGAACCGTGCTTACTGTAGGTGACGGTATTGCTAACGTTTACGGTTTGGCCAATGCTCAATACGGAGAACTGGTTCAATTTGAAAGCGGCCTTGAAGGAATGGTGCTTAACCTGGAGGAAGACAATGTTGGAGTTGTACTTTTGGGACCATCTAAAGAAATCAAGGAAGGTTCCGTAGTAAAAAGAACCCAGCGAATTGCTTCTATTAAAGTTGGAGAAGGCATTGTTGGCCGTGTTGTTGATACCTTAGGAAATCCAATAGATGGAAAAGGTGCAATTGAAGGGGAAACTCTTGAAATGCCATTAGAACGTAAGGCTCCTGGAGTAATCTTTCGTCAACCGGTAAATGAACCGCTTCAAACCGGGATTAAATCTATTGATGCGATGGTTCCAGTTGGTAGGGGACAACGGGAACTAGTAATTGGTGACCGTCAAACCGGTAAAACTACGGTTTGTATTGATACCATTCTGAATCAAAAAGAATTTTATGATGCCGGAGAACCGGTTTACTGTATATATGTGGCTATTGGGCAGAAAGCCTCTACCGTTGCGGGTATAGCCAAGGTCCTTGAAGATAGAGGCGCACTTGCTTATACGACAATTGTGGCTGCAAACGCTTCAGATCCTGCACCTATGCAGGTTTATGCTCCTTTTGCAGGTGCAGCAATTGGTGAATACTTTCGCGATACTGGTCGTCCTGCTTTAATTGTGTATGATGATCTTTCTAAGCAAGCAGTAGCTTATCGTGAAGTTTCTCTTTTGCTTCGTCGCCCACCGGGCCGTGAAGCGTATCCTGGAGATGTATTCTTCCTTCACTCTAGATTGCTGGAACGTTCAGCTAAAGTGATTAATGATGATGAAATTGCCAAGGATATGAATGATCTACCTGACCCTCTAAAAGACAGGGTGAAAGGTGGAGGATCCCTAACAGCGCTTCCAATTATTGAAACTCAGGCAGGAGATGTCTCCGCTTATATTCCAACCAATGTAATCTCAATTACGGATGGTCAAATCTTCCTTACTTCGGACCTTTTCAACTCCGGGGTTCGTCCGGCGATTGATGTAGGTATTTCCGTATCCCGTGTAGGTGGTTCAGCTCAGATTAAATCGATGAAGAAAGTAGCTGGTACCCTTAAGCTTGACCAGGCCCAGTTCCGTGAACTAGAAGCTTTTGCTAAGTTTGGCTCCGACCTTGATCCTGCCACTTTGAGAGTAATTCAAAAAGGTAAGCGAAACGTGGAAATCCTTAAACAAGGCCAAAACGATCCTTATCCTGTTGAAAATCAGATTGCAATTATTTTTGCCGGTTCTAAAAACCTTTTAAGAGATGTACCGGTGGAAAAAGTTAAGGAGTTTGAAAAAGATTATCTTGAATTTCTTGATACTAAGTACCGGGAGGTTCTCGATGGACTTAAAGCGGGTAAATTAACTGATGAGATTACGGATACCCTTACGCAGGTAGCTAAGGAAATTTCAGAGAAGTATAAAAATTAAGCGATCTTGTCATTCCCGGTCAAACGGGAATCTCAGAATTTTTAAAAGATTCCCGGTAGTGAGGGAATGACATTAAAATCAATTATGGCAAACTTAAAAGATTTACGTAGCAGGATTACTTCGGTTTCATCAACCATGCAGATTACCAGTGCCATGAAGATGGTTTCTGCTGCAAAGTTGAGTAGGGCTCAGGATGCTATTACCCAAATGCGTCCTTATTCTCAGAAGTTAACACAATTGCTACAGGATTTAAGTGCCACCTTGGATGATGATGCAAGTAGTAAATATGCCGAAGAGCGTGAGGTCAATAATGTTTTGATTGTTGCCGTATCATCTAATAAAGGTTTGGCAGGTGCGTTTAACACCAATGTAATTAAAGCTGTTAAATACAAAGCTAAAAATGATTACAAGGCTAAAAATGTGGATGTTTACACCATAGGAAAAAAGGCGAATGATATTCTTAAGAAGGATTATACTATTTTTAAGAATAACAATGAGGTCTTTGATGATCTAAGCTTTGAAAATGCCTCAGTCATTGCTGAAGAACTAATGCAACTTTTCCTTGATGAGAAGTATGATAAGATAGTTTTAATGTATAACCAGTTTAAAAATGCTGCGACTCAAATTGTTCAGCATGAACAGTTTTTGCCTATCGAGCAATTCGATTCGGAAGAGAACAAGCAACTGGATTATATTTTTGAACCTTCAAAACTGGAAATCGTAAAAGATCTTATTCCGAAGTCATTGAAGATGCAATTTTTTAAAGCCCTTAGAGATTCCTTCGCTTCAGAACACGGTGCACGGATGACAGCCATGCATAAAGCGACAGAGAATGCTACAGAGCTTAGAGATGATCTTAAATTATCTTACAACAAAGCCCGACAGGCTTCTATTACCAATGAAATTCTTGAGATCGTTGGTGGAGCCGAAGCCCTAAATGGCTAATTATATAAAATAAGCGGAATTTCTTTCCGTTAATAAACCCTGTCTAACGGCAGGGTTTATTTATTTGGTATATCTTTTGTTTTTGTAACTTTAAAATCACAAAATCCTTGATTATGAAAGCTCCCTTTTTTCTATTCAGTATAGTGCTTTTAAGTGTTTTAAGCAGCTGCGGCAGTAATAAAGAACTTCAGGAAAGGGCCCCGGCTCAGTTCAATGAGGTTTATTATTCTGAAACCGAAGATGGCTTAGATCTCTACATTCCTGTAGCTGTTATTCAGGAAAACAGGGTGCAGTTGGAAAGTGTTTATTTTCGCGGGATGCATTCCCCCCTCCAGTTAGATGCAGATAAACCTAATCTTTATGTAGCTTCCTTCGCTTTGGGAAAAGTAGATAAGATCATGCACGAAGATCCTAAAGAAGAATATGGCAATAAAGCTCCACAAGCTCCCGAAGAAAGTCCGTTTGAAATTAAAGAAGATGAAGCTATCCTTGTTTTCAAACAAACCGATAAGACAAAATACTATAAGTTAACCGGAATAGAGGAAAGAAATTAATATCTTGACGACAAAACAGGTCCCCGGTTGAGTACTTTAAAACGCTTTTTTCAGGACACTATAATTTACGGTTTTGCCACGGTGCTTCCCAGGTTAATGAACTTTATCCTGGTGCCACTGCACACTGCTGCCCTTAGTACCGGGAACTATGCCATAAACACCACTTTTTATGTTTGGGCGGCGTTTTTTAATGTGATCCTAACCTATGGAATGGAGACCGCTTTTTTTAGGTTTTTTAGCCATTCTAAAGAAAAGGGGAAAGTATTTTCTACGGCTTTCATCACACTTTCTGCGACAACGCTTTTCTTTTTTATCCTGGTCTTTCTTTTTAGAGATTATATTTTTGGCCTTCTGGATCTGGAGCCATTTTACTTCAATATTCTTTTAGGAATCCTTGCACTTGATACCCTGGTGGTAGTGCCTTTTGCCTGGCTACGTGCTTCTAATAAGCCGGTTAAATTTGCCGGAGTGAAAATTATCAATATCATGATTGTGGTGTTGCTAAATTTTTATTTTCTATGGTGGGTTCAAAGATTTCCGGGGTCCACCCCTCAGATTATCCTTGATAATTACTCCGATACCGATAAGGTTGGATATATTTTCCTTGCCAACCTTGCTGCCAGTGCAGTTACATTTTTGATTTTATTGCCGTATTTCTTCAGGACAAAGATAGATTTCAGTTTTTCCTTGCTAAAGAAAATGTGGCATTACGGTTGGCCGGTTATGTTTGCAGGACTTGCATTTGTAATCAATGAAAATTTGGATAAACTGCTGCTTAAGGATATGATTTCTGATGAAGTTATGGGAGCATATGCTGGATGTTACAAATTGGCCGTGTTTATGACTATTTTCGTGCAGGCTTTTAAGCTCGGCGCCGAACCTTTCTTTTTCAATCAGGCTAAGGCTGAAAATGCAAAAAAGACCTATTCCCTTATCCTTACTTATTTTGTGATTGCAGGAAGCTTTATTCTACTATTCCTGGTGGCTTTTATAGATATGTTCAAGGAACTCATAATCCGCAACAGCGATTATTGGATAGCGCTTTCTATCGTGCCTATCGTACTGCTTGCTAATCTGTTTTTAGGAATCTATCATAACCTTTCGGTGTGGTATAAGCTTACTGACAAGACGAGAATGGGGATGTATATTTCTATTTTTGGAGCAATTATTACTGTTTTATTCAATATCATCCTCATTCCGGTACTTGGTTTTATCGCGGCTGCCTGGGCTACTCTTGCGGCCTATGCAAGTATGGCTGTCATTTCTTATTTCCTCGGAAGAAAATACTATCCGGTGCCTTATAACGTTAAAAAAATAGCTTTTTACCTGTTGTTGTCTACCGGGTTTTCCATAATTTCCTTTGCCTTTTTCAGGGAAAATTATATAGCCGGGTCAGCCTTGGTTTTGGGATTCCTTTTGGTAGCATTTTTTAATGAAAGGAAACAATTACAAGAACTAATAAAATAACAGGCATTTGCCTTTAAATCAACTTTTAAAATTAAATAAATGAAAGTTAAAATTATCAACAAATCGACGCATAGCCTGCCTCACTACGGAACTGAAGCTTCTGCGGGTATGGATTTGCGTGCAAATATATCGGAATCAATAACTATTAAACCTCTCGAGCGTGCAATTGTAAAAACCGGACTTTTTATGGAGTTACCGGTGGGTTACGAGGCACAGGTTAGACCAAGAAGTGGTCTCGCCGCTAAAAAAGGAATCACAGTTTTAAACTCCCCAGGCACAGTAGATGCTGATTATCGTGGAGAAATAGCGGTGATTCTTGTTAATCTTTCCAATGAGGCTTACACTATCGAAAACGGCGAAAGAATTGCCCAGATGGTTATTGCCAAGCACGAACATATCTCCTGGGAAGAAGTAGAAGTTCTTGAAGAAACCACCAGAGGTGCCGGGGGATTTGGCAGCACTGGCCATAAATAAAATTATAATTAGCCGGTTTTCACCGGTTGTGCGGAAAATTAATATTAACAGAAGATTCTCTATAATTGGGAGAATCACAAATTACACCTATGAAAATTATAGTGCCAATGGCAGGTCGCGGTTCGCGCCTTCGCCCACATACTTTAACAGTACCAAAACCATTAATCCCCATTGCGGGAAAACCAATAGTACACCGCCTCGTAGAAGATATTGCCGGGGTGCTGGATGAAAAAATAGACGAGATCGCTTTTGTGATCGCCGAGGATTTTGGCGATAAAGTAGAAACCGATTTGAAAGCGATAGCCGAGAGTTTAGGAGCGAAAGGAACAATTTATTATCAGGACCAACCTCTGGGCACAGGGCACGCTATAATGTGCGCTAAAGAATCTCTTGAAGGTCCGGCAGTAATAGCATATGCAGATACGCTTTTTAAAGCAGATTTCACCCTCGATAAAGAAGCCGATGGGGTAATTTGGGTGAAAAAGGTTGAAAATCCTGAAGCCTTTGGCGTTGTTCAGCTCAACCAGAATAATGAAATTGTTGATCTTGTCGAAAAACCTCAGGATTTTGTTTCTGACCTTGCCGTCATCGGAATCTATTACTTCAAGGATGTATCGATACTTAAAAATGAACTTCAGGGCGTACTGGACAAAAAACTAACCCGTGGTGGAGAATATCAGATCAATGATGGAATTCAGGCGATGAGAGCCAATGGCCTTCGTTTTGTTCCCGGCCAGGTAGATGAGTGGATGGACTGCGGAAATAAAAACGTAACGGTTGAAACTAATGGCCGGATGCTTAATTTCCTTCATCAGGAAGGAAAGAACCTGGTCTCTAAGTCTGTTAAAATCAAAAATTCTGAAATTACCGAACCCTGCTTCATTGGAGAGAATGTGGAATTACTCAATGCTAAGATTGGCCCGAATGTTTCAGTAGGGGATGGCACCAAAATTGAGAATTCAACTATAAAAAACAGTCTTATTCAGAATTTTTCAGAAATAAAAAATGCAAACCTGGATAATGCTATGATAGGAAATCATGCTAAATTTAATGGAGAGTTTACCCAGGTTAGCATTGGAGATTATTCGGTGTTAGAATAATTCTTTCCCAAATGGGCTACAGCTTCAAAAGAATGTTATGAAAAAAATGCTCTATATATTTCTACTGTGTTTATCCTGCCATCAGTCAGTGATAAGTCAAGAAAAGGAGCAATTGGTGGACCAGGTGAATGAAGATGACCTTGGAAATGTCACCGACGAATTTCAGGAACATTTTTTTGAAGCTCTTAAACAGAAAGGCATAGAGAACTACGAAAAAGCAATTATTGCTCTCGAAGCTTGCCTTGTCAAAGAGCCTAATAGTGCTGTGGTATATTTTGAATTAGGTAAAAATTATCGAGAGTTAGAAGAATTTGAACTTGCCCTTGAGAATTATCAAAAAGCCTTGGAACTTGAACCCAGGGAAGAAACTCTCATAGAAATTTATCAAACTTATCGCAATATTGATAATTTTGAACAAGCTATAGTAATTGTTCGAAAGTTAATTGAATATAATTCTGATTATAAAGAGGATCTCGCCAATCTTTATATGCTCAATGAGCAATATGAGAAGGCACTTCAGATTCTGGATAAACTTGATGAGGAAGAAGGAAACAATATGTATAGAACTGTCATGAGAAGGCAGATTTATGCCAGAACCGGTAACACCGAAGCACAGATTGGCGATCTTGAGAAAGGAATTGCACAAGATCCTGAAAACGAGCAAAACTATCTTAATCTAATTTATATTTACAGTGAACAGGGGGATGAGGAAGAGGCATTTCAAACAGCTCTGGAATTACTTGATGCCCACCCAGGAAGTCGACTTGTACACTTGGCCTTGTACAAATTTTATCTTGACCGTAAAAAACCGGATGAGGCAATAAATTCTATGAAAATTGTCTTTGAAAGTGAAGAGATAGACCCAGAGTCAAAATTTAAAGTTCTAAATGATTTTCTTTTATTTGTTAATGAAAATCCCGGTTATGATGAGGAATTGCTGGAGGTAAGCCAAAATCTAACCCAATGGGAAGATACGCCACAACTTTATGAGCAACTGGGGAACTTTTATTTGAAAAAAGATAAGAAAGAACAGGCGTTAAGGTTTTTTGAAAAGGGGATTGAGCAGGAACCTGATAAATATGAACTCATAAAGCATACATTGTTGTTACAAATAGAATTAGGTCAAAATAATAAAGCCCGAAATCTTAGCCTGGACGCCCTGGAAATTTTCCCTGCTCAGCCGGTATTTTTTCTTCTGCATGGAGTTGCACTAAATAACCTGGAGCAATACAAAGAAGCAGAGGAAATACTTACATTTGGACTTGATTATCTCATTGAAAATATAAGACTTGAGATTGACTTTTATACCCAGCTCGCCATAGCATATGACAATATGGGTAAAAAGGAGGAAGCCGTGCGGTATAGACAAAGGGCAGAAGAATTATTAAAAGAATTGGAATAAATGATTAGAAGGATTTTGGTATTGGTAATAGTTAGTGTTTTTATAACCTCCTGTGGAAGTGGACGTGTTAAAAAGGGGATAGCTACCAAGAACACTGAGGCTGCAGGGATTATTGCTAAACATTATGAGAATGAACCTGAATTTAGGACTCTTAGCGCAAGGCTTCGCACAGTCTATCAAACTGAGGAAAAAACCCAGTCTGTAAACCTTAATTTTAGAATGGAGAAGGATAAATCAATTTGGATGAGCGCGACCATTTTAGGTTTTCCAATGGCTAAGGCATACATTACTCCCACAAGTGTAAGTTACTATGAAAAAATTGGTAAAACATATTTTGAAGGAGATTTCAGTTTACTTAGCGATCTCCTTGGGACACCTCTGGACTTCGAAAAACTCCAAAACCTATTACTAGGACAATCTATTTATGATCTTCGGATAGAGGAATACGAATTGTCTCAAACTCCTAGAGGCTATCAGTTCATGCCAGTGAAGGAAGATCTAATAAAAAAAATGTTTTTGTTAAATACA
Organism: Salegentibacter profundi; assembly: GCF_054121475.1. Lineage (NCBI taxonomy): Bacteria > Pseudomonadati > Bacteroidota > Flavobacteriia > Flavobacteriales > Flavobacteriaceae > Salegentibacter > Salegentibacter profundi. The sequence continues at coordinate 47,490 of NZ_JBSYGG010000010.1, read as the reverse complement.
GGTAATTACAAGGCCGAAGCGCAACAGCTCGCTCAGGAAGAAGCAAATCGTAGCGTAACGGTTACCTATTCTGGTTACCAGGAAATTTCAGGAAACCTATTTCCCCGTGATATACGGATTATTGCCAACGAGGGGGCCAAGAGTACTCATATTGAACTAACTTATCGCGCTCTGGAACTAAATGTGGATGTGAATTTTCCTTTTGAAATTCCTTCAGGGTATGAAGAAATAGATGTCAAATGAAGCTAAAGAAGTTTACATATTCATTTTTGATAATCGGATTCATAATTGTGTCTGTGCAACCGATGATTTCTCAAACCTCACGTGAAGAACTCGAAAAGCGTCGTCAAGAATTGCGAATAGAAATTAGACGAATCAATGAATTAAGAAGCAGTAACAAGCAAAAGGAACGCTCTGTTTTAAGCGAGGTTCAGGACTTAGATCAACAGATAAAAAGTACGGAAAATTTAATCAGAGTAACCAATCAGCAGGCGAATCTTCTTAACAGGGAGATCAATTCCAACACCAGTAAAATAGGTCGCTTACGGAAGGAACTTGAAGCTCTCAAGGAAGATTATGCTCGTATGATTGAAAAATCATATAAGAGTAAATCCTCCAACAGCAGGATAATGTTTTTATTGTCTTCAGAGAATTTTCTTCAGGCATACAAAAGGCTTCAGTACATGAAGCAATACACCGCCTACCGTAAAAAACAAGGTGATGAGATTCAGACACGAACTGCTGAACTTCAGCAATTGAATAAAGATTTGGTTAGTCAGAAAAAAGAAAAGGATAGGCTTATAGCTGAGAACAGAGAAACCCGTGCAGAGCTTGAAAGGAATCGTAAAGCTCAGCGCGAGTTGATGAAAACAATAAGAAGTAAAGAAAGCCAGTTCGCCTCACAGATTAGACAAAAGCAGCAGGAAATCAATGAAATAGACCAACAGATAGAGGAAATGATTCGGGCCTCAATTGCTAAGGACAATAAGGAGAGTGGATCAGACTCCAGGGATACCTATAAACTAACCCCTGCCGCAAAAGCTCTGGCCGCTGATTTCGTAAAAAATAAAGGAAAATTACCATGGCCTGTCCGTACCGGAGTAGTAAGTATGAAGTTCGGTACTCAACCTCACCCGGTGGTAAAATCCACAACAATTAATAGTAATGGAGTTCGGATAGACACTGACAATAGTGGTAAGGCACGGGCAGTTTTTAATGGTACTGTAAGTGAGGTTCAAGCCGTAAAAGGAGCAAATAAGGCTGTGATGCTACGTCACGGTGATTACTTAACAATATATAATAACCTCTCAAAAGTATTCGTAAAACGTGGTGATGTAATTAGCACCGGTCAGGAATTAGGCGAAGTAGCAACCAGCCGGAGCACCGGTAAAACAACATTGCACTTTCTGATATACAGGAATACCCAGAAAATGAATCCTGCTGATTGGATCGTCCAAATGTAGGAGCTAATCGAAAAATTACTTTTTTTCCTCAAAGAGTGCTTTAAGCTCTGTAGCGTCCTGAGGTTTCATTTTTCCGGCAAGAACAAGGCTAAGTTGCTTTCTTCTAAGAGCAGCTTCGTAGCGTTGCTTCTCGAGTTCGGTTTCCGGTTCCAGAGGGGGTACACTTACCGGCGCTCCAGTTTCATCTACAGCCACAAAAGTATAAATAGCTTCATTTGCTTTTGTACGATTGCCACTTTCACGATCCTCAACCCATACATCAATAAAGATTTCCATTGATGATTTAAATGCTCGGGATACGGCTGCTTCAACAGTAACTACACTTCCAAGAGGAACTGCTTTATTAAAAGCTACGTGATTAACCGAAGCTGTAACCACAATTCGCCGGCTATGACGGCGGGCTGCAATGCTTGCAGCGCGATCCATTCTGGCTAGAAGTTCGCCTCCAAATAAATTATTTAAAGGATTGGTCTCACTAGGTAATACCAGATCAGTAAGCGTAGTACGGGATTCCTGTGGATGTTTTGCTTGCATATTGCCAAATAGATTTTCGGCAAAAATAAGATGCTTTGATTAATTAAGGCCTAAAATCATATTAAAGTTCCTGAATAAGTAGCCAGGCCCCCTCATTGGATTTTTTAACTTCTCGTAATAAGTTTATGGCTTCACGGCGGGTCTGTAAACTTTCATACACAACCTGATGTAAGCCAAATTTATTGACCTCGATCAGTCTTGCTTTAAAACCATCTTTACGAAGTTCTTTCACTTTTTTCTTTGCGTTATCTTCAACTCTGAAAGCTCCAGCAACTACATGGTAATTACCCGATTGTTTTTCAATGTTAAAGGTAATAGCAGGTAAGGGATTATCTATAATAAATGTGGCCTGTTGAATTTGCTGGTTTAGTTGGTCCTGAGCCTCCTGTTGTTCTGCCAGGTTATGTTTTGTGACCTGATTGCTATATATATTAAGCCCGGTGTATCCTCCGAGTCCCAGAGCAACAACGGCAACAGCGGCATATTTAAGAAAAGCAGGCGCTTTTCTCCTTTCCCGGGTGAAATTGATTGGTGTTTTACTCTCAAGCTTTTCTACCTGTTCTTTATATACCTCTCGGTCCACTTTTTCTGTCCTTATACCTTCCAGGCCAAAGGAATCCGTAAGAAAATTGAGTTTTTCCACAGGTTCAAACTGTAAGTTTTCCTCTTCAGAAAAGCTAAAGCGACCGATGTTATCAAGTTCTACTGAACCATCACTAACCAATGATTTTTCGAGATTATCTACAAAAAAAGCAATGCGATTTACCGCAGCTGGATAAGCGATGTTTTCAGCTTCTGAGATATAATTTGCAAGTAACCCATCGCTCTTTATAAGCTGTCCGTTAAAGGAAACGAGCTTTTTAGGAGGATAAAATGTTCCTGTGTCCTTCTCGATATAGGCCGGTTGTTTTTGGGAAAGAAAAGCCCCAAAACCGGGTAAGATCACGCATTCATATCGATAAAGTAAATCCTGGATGTGATTAATTATATTCATTGGCGCAAAAATAACAGGTTTAATGAGGGTTTATAAAGTTACCTAAAGAATATTTATTAACAAATTTTTTCTGATAAATAGGCGAATTTAATTTATAAATGCTCTGATTGCTTTGACAACAAAACTTTTACCTAAAATCTAGGTCTTTTGAAAATTAGCAAAATTTTCTTTATTTGGAATTCGCTGACCTAATCTTGGGGAGTAGGTTCTTTGAACTTAATCTTAATAACCTACTTTTTTTCTTACTCTTTGTAGAACATCATTGGCTATAAGGGAGGCTTTTTTGGCTCCTACCGATAAAGCCTTATCGATTTGCTCAAAGTTATTCATGTAATAATTATATTTTTCTCTGGTTTCCTTGAACCTATCCATTAAAACTTCATAAAGTTCCTGCTTAGCATGACCGTAACCATAGCCTCCTCCTTCATAATTTTCACGCATTTTAGTAATCTGCTCTTCAGAAGCCACAAGTTTGTAAAGGGAAAAAACATTACAGGAATCAGGGTTTTTAGGGTCCTCCAATGGGGTGCTATCCGTTTCAATGCTCATTATTTGTTTTCTGAGCTTTTTATCTGTTTGAAACAGATTGATGGTATTGTTTTGTGATTTACTCATTTTACCACCATCTGTGCCGGGAACGTATTTGGTGTTTTCCTGAACTCTGGCTTCAGGAATCACGAAAGTATCCCCCATCTGATTATGAAATCTAGAGGCCACATCGCGGGTTATTTCCAAATGTTGTAGTTGATCTTTTCCTACGGGTACAATTTCAGCATCATAAAGTAGAATATCGGCGGCCATCAACATTGGATAGGAGAAAAGACCGGCATTAATATCCTCGAGTCTGTCAGATTTATCCTTGAAGGAATGAGCAAGAGTTAGTCGTTGGTAGGGAAAAAAGCAACTTAAATACCAGGCAAGTTCCGCTGTTTGCGGGATATCACTCTGCCTATAAAAAACAGTTTTTTCAATATCAATTCCACAGGCAAGCCAGGTTGCAGCTACAGAGTAGGTGTTATGCCTTAATACTTCAGCATCTTTTATTTGAGTTAGCGAATGCATATCGGCAATAAAAATATAGGAATCATTTTTAGGCTCATTAGCCATCTCAATGGCAGGAAGGATGGCTCCTAATAGGTTTCCAAGATGAGGAGTTCCTGTACTCTGGACCCCGGTAAGTATTCTGGACATTGTCTTTTTCTGATTTTTCACAAAGATAAATTTTTTAAGGAAGACACTCACTTCTATTTAGTATTTTTGGCTTTTATGGGTCTACTTAAAAGAACGGCAATTGCACTTTGGCGAATATGGTTTTATGTACTAATGGTTGTACCAATAGTCATAATGCTGCCATTTTTGCTCCTTTTTACCTCTTCCGAAAGATTTTATCCTCAGTACTATTTTTGCGCGAGAATATGGGCAAAGAGTATCCTTTACGGAATGGGGTTTTACCCGGTTTGCAAATCAGCAGTTAAACTAAGAAGCGGAAAAAGTTATATGTTGGTAGCCAATCATACTTCCATGATAGATATTATGCTTATGTTGGCGGTGGTTAAGCACCCCTTCATATTCGTAGGAAAAAAGGAACTGGCCAGAATTCCCCTTTTTGGTTTTTTCTATCGCCGGACCTGCATTTTGGTAGATCGAAGTTGTAACCAAAGCAAGCATAGGGTCTTTAGTGAAGCTCAACGCCGACTTAAACAGGGAAACAGCATCTGTATATTTCCGGAAGGAGGTGTGCCGGAAGACCATAACTTACTTTTAGATTATTTTAAAGATGGCGCCTTTAGAATTGCCATAGACTACCAGATTCCAATTGTGCCCTTTACCTTTTATGATAATAAAAAAAGATTTCCTTATCGATTTTTTGTTGGAAGTCCAGGACCGTTGCGGGTGAAGGCCCATCATTTGATTTCTACAGAAGGGAAGTCACAGGAGAATCGTCGTGAACTTAAAACTAAAACGCGCCAACTTATCCTGGAGGATTTACAAACTGAAAAAATTAAAACTTAAAGCTTAAACCGGAATAAACTCCAAAATAATAAGGTTGCAAATTTTCAGTGTTTTCAAACGTATTGATCTGGTATTTGAATATTGGCTCCAGATTTAATTTAAGTCTTTGGGTGAGTTTATAATTTATTCCAAATCCAATATTAGTACTGAAACTCAAATCATTAATATTGTTGGCTTCACCTATATGAGCGCTTTGGTTGTTAGCACTAAGCAGCAATGTGTTTTCTTCCAAAATAAGACTACTTCCTCCTCCAATGATGTTAAGGCCAATTTTTCTATCGATAAGCTTGTATTCTAATTCCAGTGGGATTTCAATATATCCAAACCTTTGATTTATCTTACCTAACCTCGAGATAGAGGCATTTTCGGGTGCAAAGGTGTTTTCTATTGAGGAGTAACTATCTCTTTGCGAATTACCTTGTATTTGAAAATTACTTCCTTCAGGGCTATAATCAATACTGGCAATGTCATGAGGAATAATGGCTGCAGAAAAAATAATATCCTGAATATCGTAACTCATGGCCACCTTTCCTATTCCTGATCTGATTTTTAACTTCTCAGATACCTGGTAGGAAACATTTATACCATAAGCCATCGTTAAATTCGGATTGGAAGGATTGCCTGCAAACTGAGGGTCAATAGAGTTTCCCTTTCCAAATTTATCATAAACTATTGGGGCAGCAAAAGTACTTAGACTCAATGAGCCTTTTTCTGATTTTTTCTCATCTTTTTCCTCTTCTTTATTGTTATCCTCCAGGTAGGCAATGGTATTTTTAGAAATGCTGTCGCCTTCTTTCTGACTTTTCTTTTCGGTTTTATCGGCAATTAAGTCGTTAGAGTCAGACCCCATATTTGATGCGGCCCCTTCTTGGGTTTCCAAGGTTTCATTTTCCCTTTCCTGTGAAAAATCTTCGCCATCTACAATAGCAATATTGGAATTAAGCTTTGCATTCCTACTGGTTTCTGAAGAACTTTCCCCAGAGGCCTTTTCTTTTAAAGATGCTGGTTGAGAGGATATGAAACCATTGTTTCCTGAAGATACTAATTGGGAGGAATTATTTATCTGCTTATTTGAGGTTATTTCTTGAAGGAGATTTTTAGTCTCTGTAAGGGTTTTGTTTTCGAAGGAAGTATCGATACGGGGTCGTTTAATTTCATTCCATTCAAAGACCAGTCCTGGAGAGTTTACAAAGAAGTTATTTTGATAGAAAAAGTAGCCTCCGGTCAAAAGAAGGGCAAACACAGCGGCGACCCCAGCTATCTTATACCAAAAGGGAAGGATTAAGTGACTTTTCTTTTTATCCTCTTCCAGGCGGTCAGCAATATTCTTCCATACTCTGGGTGGGGGAGCAACTTCATAATCTTTGAATTTCTCCTGGTAAAGCCGGTCTAAGTTCTTTTTCTCTTTCATAATGATCGCACCGAATTGTTATTTTGGTGGTTTTCAATCCGTTCCTTTAGAATTCCCCTGGCTCTTGCAAGGTTAGATTTGGAACTTCCCTGTGAAATATTTAGCAAATCAGATATCTCTTTATGGGAATAACCATCTAAAACATACAGGTTAAAGACTTCGCGATAGCGAGGAGGCAGTTCCTGAATGAGTTTTAATAGTAAATCTACTGGCAGGTCTTCTTCATCAATTTCGATTACCTGTTCTTCTAACAGATCTTCATTGATGAGATCCAAGTATTTCTCCTTTCTGTATTTCTGAAGGGCGGTATTGATAATTATTCGTTTCATCCAACCCTCGAAAGATCCTTTATCCTGATATTGTGATATTTTTTCAAAGATGGTTAAAAACCCATCCTGCAGATTATCTTCTGCCTGCTGATAATTGGAAGAATATTTAAGGCACAAGCCAAAAAGCTTCCCTGCGTATAGCTGGTAAAGCTCTTCCTGTGCCTTAATATCCTGTTTTTTACACTTTTGTATGAGTTTTTCTAAACCCACTTGGTTGTTGAGATGTTACTCATTATTATCTGGTTATTATTCCTGTTCTTCTCCGGTATTTTCGGGATCTTCGACCGGTACTTCTACGGTATAATATTGTGGTTCCCCTGAAGAATCCTGACCTATCCAGAATTTGAAAGTGTAAACAGTACCAACCTCCCCTGTTATTGTAACATCTCTTAGAGTGGCCTCTCTAGAGAGATTTTCTTCCTCTTTGTTACATTCTGTTTGGTTGGCATCATAGGAAGTTACAACTCCTACGAAAATCTCATTGATGTTTGCGCCTTGTCCTTGGCGCGCATCAAAACCATTGAATGCATGGCAAGCCGAAGGTAATAAATAGGTAACCACAATATCATAGGATTCCCCACGCTCAAAATATTCCGGTAAATCTACTTCGGTAATTTCAGCAAATTCCAGCAATCTGTTTGGGCCATCATCTTCTAGACTACAGCTAGTCAGGCCAAAAGTGATCAATAGTAATAAAGCCAATTTTTTCATTTCAATTTTTCTTTTTTGAATTAAAGGTTTATATGTTTCATTCAATTAGTAGATGCAATTAACTCAAAATGGTTGCGTATTGAAATAAAAAAAATCCCTTAAAAGGGATTTTATTATTATTCATTGGCGATTTTAATGGCCTCCTTTATTTTGACTTCGAGTTCTTCTAAAAGATCTGGATTGTCTTTTAGTAGGATTTTAACCGCATCACGGCCCTGCCCTAATTTAGTATCCTCGTAACTAAACCAGGATCCACTTTTTTTGATTATTTCATAATCTACCCCCACATCGATAACCTCTCCGATTTTGGAAATTCCTTCGCCATACATGATGTCGAATTCCGCTGTTTTGAATGGTGGAGCTACTTTATTCTTTACAATTTTTACACGCGTTTTATTACCCATCACGTTGCTGTTGCTATCTTTTATCTGGGTAGAGCGTCGAATATCAAGTCTTACCGATGCATAAAATTTGAGTGCATTTCCACCCGTAGTGGTTTCCGGGTTTCCGAACATGACTCCAATTTTCTCCCTTAATTGGTTGATGAAAATAACGGTACAGTTAGTTTTACTGATAGAAGATGTGAGTTTTCTTAAAGCCTGAGACATAAGTCTAGCGTGAAGGCCCATTTTAGAATCTCCCATTTCTCCTTCAATTTCACTCTTTGGAGTCAGTGCAGCTACAGAATCTATAACAATAATATCTATGGCTCCCGACCGGATTAAATTATCGGTTATTTCTAGCGCCTGCTCACCGTTGTCAGGCTGGGAGATGATTAGGTTTTCGATATCTACATTGAGGTTTTGAGCATAAAAACGGTCGAAGGCATGTTCTGCATCAATAAATGCGGCAATGCCTCCGGCTTTTTGAGCTTCAGCTATCGCATGCAGAGTTAGGGTGGTTTTACCCGAAGATTCAGGGCCGTAAATTTCAATAACTCTTCCACGGGGATAACCTCCAACGCCAAGTGCCAGATCGAGCCCGAGAGATCCTGTTGAGATAGCATCTACATCACTCACTGCCTGGTCACTCATTTTCATCACAGTACCTTTACCGTAGGTCTTATCCATTTTATCCAGGGTAAGCTTTAGAGCTTTTAGCTTAGCTTCCCGTTCTTTATCGTTGCTCATGATTTTATGTTATTAAATGAAAGTTGCTAAATTACTATAAGTTTTGGTGCATCACAATTTTAAATTTCGTGCATTTTTTATTAGATCCCAAATCTTAACAAAATTCTAAGTGTGACTACCCTTTCTTTCTTCAATAGGCAAAACTTATTTTAATGGTGATCGATTCCGTGATGAATGTTGCGGGTATTTGAGTACTAAGAAACTTTGCTTTTTATTAAGGTTAAGGTATTTTTTCTGCCGGGTTTAAAGTTTATCTTTGCAAAAATTTTCTTAACCTTAAAAAATTGGTATAGCATGCAACTGTACAATAAATTAAGCGCTAAGGAAAGAGAAGCTTTGTTAGAAGAGGCTGGTGAAGATCGGTTAACACTCTCTTTCTATGCGTATGCGAAAATTGGAAATCCTAATCTATTTAGAAATCACCTTTTTGTGGCCTGGGACCAGATGGAAGTCCTTGGACGTATTTACGTTGCTCATGAGGGCATAAATGCACAATTATCTGTCCCGGCTAAACGGTTTGATGAATTTAAGGATTTTATAGATAAAATTTACTTTCTGGAAGGGGTAAGGCTAAATATCGCTATTGAACATGATCTAAAATCCTTTCTTAAGTTGAAGGTGAAAGTACGCAAGAAAATAGTAGCCGATGGCCTGAATGATGATACTTTTGATGTAAGAAATAAAGGAGTACACGTCGATGCGATAAAATTTAACGAGTTAATAAACGATCCCAATACTGTGTTGGTAGATATGCGAAATCACTACGAAAGTGAGATTGGGCATTTTGAGGGGGCAGTAACTCCGGATGTGGACACTTTTAGGGATTCTCTGCCTATTATTGAAGAAGATTTAAAAGAACATAAAGAGGATAAGAATCTGGTGATGTATTGTACCGGGGGCATTCGCTGCGAAAAAGCCAGTGCTTATTATAAACACAAAGGTTTTAAAAATGTTTATCAGCTTGAAGGGGGAATTATTGAATATGCCCGGCAGGTAAAAAACCATCATCTGGAAAATAAATTTTTAGGAAAGAACTTTGTCTTTGATCATCGTCGCTCCGAATGTATCTCAGGTGAGATTATAGCAAATTGTCACCAGTGTGGTAAGCCTTGCGATACTCATGTTAACTGCGCAAATGAAGCCTGTCATCTTCTTTTTATACAATGTCAGGAATGCGCAGAAAAAATGAAAAGTTGTTGTTCCGAAAATTGTATGGAGATTAACGCATTGCCTTATGAGGAACAGAAAAAATTGCGAAAAGGTAGAGGTAATAGCAACAAGATCTTTAAAAAAGGACGATCTGAAGTTTTAAAATATAAAAGCTAAGCCGGCGTTCTTTAAGTAGAGCCAATTAATATTGGTATATTTACCTTTTTAGAACTAATTATAAACCCACAAGCCTGCAGCACTAAACTAGCAAGGCTTCCAATATATAGAATGATTTATGGCTTGCAGCAGTTGCTCAACCAAAGACGGTCAACCTAAAGGATGTAAGAATAACGGAACCTGTGGTACCGATTCCTGCAATAAACTTAGTGTTTTCGACTGGCTCTCAAATATGTCCCTTCCCCAGGGTGTAGAAGTTTTTAATTTTGTAGAAGTGAGATTTAAAAATGGCAGAAAACATTTCTATAGGAATACTGAAAACCTTAGCCTTAGCATGGGTGATGTTGTCGCTACGGAAGCTTCTCCAGGACACGATGTAGGAATGGTTAGTCTGGCCGGGGAATTGGTTCGGGTACAGATGAAAAAGAAAAAGGTTTCACCCGATAGTGAGGAGGTATTAAAAATATACCGTAAGGCTACTCAAAAAGATATCGATGTCTGGGAAGAATACCGTAATAGAGAAGAGGCAATAAAAAAACGCGCTCGAGAAATAGCCATCAGGCTTAAACTCAGCATGAAAATAAGCGATGTGGAATTCCAAGGAGATGGCTCAAAAGCTACCTTTTATTATACCGCTGATGATCGTGTAGACTTCCGCCAGCTAATAAAGGAATTTGCCCGGGAATTCAATACCCGGATAGAAATGCGTCAAATTGGATTGCGTCAAGAAGCTTCGCGATTAGGTGGCATAGGTTCCTGTGGAAGGGAATTATGTTGTTCCACCTGGTTAACAGATTTTAGGTCTGTGAGTACATCGGCAGCCAGATACCAGCAGTTATCACTTAATCCTCAAAAACTTGCCGGACAATGTGGTAAGTTAAAATGTTGTCTTAACTATGAACTGGATACCTATTTGGAGGCCCTAAAAGCATTCCCTAGAACAGACACTAAGCTTTTCACAAAAAAAGGGACAGCTGTTTGCCAGAAAATAGATATTTTCCAGGGGTTTCTTTGGTATGCCTACGAAGGGGAGTGGATGAACTGGTTTAAAATCACCGCAGAGCAGGCTAATAAAATCATCCAGTCGAATAAAAATAAGGAAGAAGTTGCCAGCCTTGAGGAGTTTGAGGTACAGTTATTGGAAACGGAAAAACAGCCAGATTTTAATAATGTGGTGGGCCAGGATAGCCTAACTCGGTTCGATAAGCCTAAAGGAAAAAAATCCCGCGGAAAGCACCGAAAGAAAAAGCGTAGGGGTAAACCGTCTAAAAATGCATAAATTCAGTGCTTTTTTAATAGTATTATTTTTTTTGAGTCTGTTTACCAGTTGTGATAAAAAGCGGGTCTTTGATGACTATAAGCCCATAAAAGGAGAATGGCATAAAGATTCGATAATAAAATTTGATTTGGGTAGCCTTGATTCACTCAAACAGTATAATTTGTTTATCAATATTCGGAGTAACAACGATTTTAAATATAGTAACCTGTTCCTAATAACAGAAATCAGGTTTCCGCAGGGAAAAGTTATATCTGATACTCTGGAATATGAGATGGCGGCACCTTCGGGTGAATGGCTTGGCAAGGGTTTTGGTGATATAAAAGAAAACAAACTCTGGTATAAAGAAAATGTTCGCTTTGATGAACCAGGAAACTATCAGGTACAAATTAGACACGCTATGCGTAAAAACGGCGAAGTAGACGGGATTGATGCCCTTCAGGGAATCACACATGTTGGCTTCAGAATAGAAAATACTTCAGAATAACTTCAGCATAAAAAATGGCCAAGTCACCGAAAAAACAACAAAAGACTACCCGAAGCAAATCCTCTTACATTGTCGGATTTTGGACCCTCTTCGGCTTAGGTTTATTAATGATCATTTTTATTTTTTTACTAGCCAGTTGGGGGGCTTTTGGAAAAATGCCGACTTTTGAGGAACTAGAAAATCCTGAAACTAATCTCGCTACAGAGATTTTTTCCTCGGACGGGGAAACACTTGGGAAATATTACAGTGAGAATCGGACCCCGATAAAATACGATGATCTACCTGATCATTTAGTTGAGGCTCTGGTTGCTACTGAAGATGAGCGGTTTTATAAACACGCAGGTATAGATCCAAAAGGCACACTTCGGGCTGCAATTTTCCTGGGAACTCGTGGTGGTGCAAGTACCATTACCCAGCAGCTTTCCAAATTACTTTTTACTGAACAAGTTTCCAATAATCCTTTAGCCAGGGTACTACAAAAGGTAAAGGAATGGATTATCGCTACACGTCTAGAACGGCAATATACCAAGGAAGAGATCATCACCATGTATTTCAATAAATATGATTTTGTGTATCAGGCTGTAGGCATTCGTTCGGCATCTAAAATTTATTTTGGGAAGGAAGCTAAAGATTTGAGTATTGAAGAATCAGCTGTATTGGTGGCCATGCTCAAAAATGCCGCACTTTATAACCCGGTAAGAAGGCCAGAAATGGTAAAACAACGCCGTAATCAGGTTTTTGTACAAATGTACAAGAATGGTTATCTCTCCGAAAAAGAAAAGGATTCCTTACAAAAACTTCCTTTAAATCTCGATTTTTCCCCTGAAGGTCATGATGAGGGGATGGCAACCTATTTCAGGGTTTACCTTCAAGGTTTTATGAAAGACTGGATTAAAAATAATCCCAAACCAGATGGAACGCAATACAATATCTATCGTGATGGTCTTAAAATCTATACCAGCATTGATTCAAAAATGCAGCAGTATGCGGAAGAGTCCGTGAAAAAGCATATTTCACATCTTCAAAAAGAATTCGACCGGCAGAATAAGAAAAATAAAACGGCTCCCTTTAGGAATGTGTCTCAGGATGAGGTTAACAGTATAGTTAGAAGTGCCATGCGCCGCTCGGCACGTTGGAAGCAAATGGAAGCCCAAGGAAAAAGTAAGGAAGAGATCCTGGCATCTTTTGACAAAGAAAGAAAAATGAGGGTATTTAGCTGGGACGGAATAAGGGACACGGTGATGACGCCAAAGGATTCCATTTTTTACTATAAAGGCTTTCTACAGGCAGGTTTAATGTCAATGACACCCCAAACTGGAGAAGTCAAAGCCTGGGTGGGAGGTACTAATTTTAAGCATTTTAAATATGATCATGTAAAACAAGGAAAAAGGCAGGTAGGTTCTACCTTCAAACCTTTTGTTTATGCTACGGCGATAGACCAGTTAAAACTTTCGCCTTGTGATACTTTGCCACGTAATCCTTTTACCATTGAGGCAGGCAAGTATGGGAATGTAAAAGACTGGTCTCCACGCAACTCTGATAATGAGTATGAGGGAATGATCTCTCTGAAGAATGCTCTAGCGCAATCCGTAAATACGGTTACGGCCAGACTCATTGATAAAACCGGACCGGGTCCGGTGATTGATTTGGTTAGTAAACTTGGGGTTAATACAGAAAGTTTTTCAACAGGGCCTGCTATTGCTTTGGGAACCGAAGATATGAGCTTGTTTGAGATGGTGTCTGCCTATAGTACTTTTGCCAATGAAGGGGTTTATATCAAACCGGTCATTGTCAATCGTATTGAGGATAAAAATGGCACTATGCTATATCAGAATGTACCACAGACTCGGGATGTTCTAAGTAAAGAAGCAGCATATGTTACTGTAAACCTGTTGGAAGGAGTAACCCAGTATGGCTCTGGTATGCGCTTACGTGGTACCTATGCCAAAGATCTCCAACACTACAAACGAGGTGTGACTGGTTATCCTTACGATTTTAAGAATCCTATTGCAGGAAAAACGGGAACCACACAAAACCAGAGTGACGGTTGGTTCATGGGAATTGTACCTAATCTGGTCACCGGTGTGTGGGTCGGGGCTGAGGATCGTTCTGTGCATTTTCCTTCTTTAACCTATGGGCAGGGTGCTACAATGGCCTTACCAATTTGGGGAATGTATATGAAAGATCTTTATGCTGATGAGGAATTAGAAATTTCTCAAGAAGCTTTTCAAAGGCCAGAAAATCTTTCTATTGAAGTGGATTGCTCCATATACAACCAGCAAAATCAACAAAATTCAGAAGAACTACCTGATGAGCTTGATTTTTAAGAATTTCATAAATTTTTCTAGTTTAAATTTGGAATAGGTCAATTTAAGCACTCATAAGCATTGTCCTTAGTGGTTAATTTTCGTATTTTTCGGTAAAATTATACCGATGATTCGAAAAAATGTAGAGAATGTTCAGGAGGCACTAAGGGATGTTGAAAGTGGCATGACTTTTATGCTTGGCGGTTTTGGCCTTTCGGGAATTCCTGAAAACGCAATTTCAGAACTTGTTCGTTTAAATATTAAAGAACTTACCTGCATTTCCAATAATGCAGGAGTGGATGATTTTGGCCTTGGCTTGTTACTTCACAAAAGACAGATTAAAAAGATGGTTTCCTCTTACGTTGGAGAAAACCAAGAATTTGAGCGTCAGATGCTTAGTGGTGAGCTTGATGTAGAGTTAATTCCACAAGGGACTCTGGCCGCTAGATGCCAGGCAGCCCAGCAGGGCTTTCCTGCAATATATACCCCGGCGGGATATGGTACTGAGGTTGCAGAAGGTAAGGAAACCCGCGAATTCGATGGAAAAATGTATGTGTTGGAAAAAGCATTTCATGCCGATTTTGCTTTGGTCAAGGCCTGGAAAGGCGATAAGGCGGGAAACCTTATCTTTAAAGGTACGGCAAGGAACTTTAATCCCAATATGTGCGGTGCGGCTAAAATCACGGTTGCCGAGGTGGAGGAACTTGTTGAACCGGGAGAACTCGATCCCAATCAAGTGCATATTCCTGGGATCTTCGTTCAAAGGATATTCCAGGGGGAAAATTATGAAAAGAGAATTGAACAGCGCACCGTAAGGCAAAAATCATAAATATGGCATTAGATAAGAACGGAATAGCAAAACGAATTGCAAAAGAAGTTAAAAATGGCTACTACGTAAACCTTGGAATTGGGATTCCAACCTTAGTAGCCAACTTTGTACGTGACGATATAGAAGTAGAATTTCAAAGTGAAAATGGAATCCTCGGGATGGGACCCTTTCCTTTTGAAGGCGAAGAGGATCCTGATCTTATCAATGCGGGGAAACAGACTATTACCGCACTTCCCGGCGCCAGTTTTTTTGATTCAGCGATGAGTTTTGGAATGATCAGGGGGAAACATGTACACCTAACAATTCTTGGGGCTATGGAAGTTGCAGAAAACGGCGATATCGCAAATTGGAAGATTCCGGGTAAAATGGTAAAAGGTATGGGAGGTGCGATGGATCTGGTGGCCAGTGCAGATAATATTATTGTGGCTATGATGCATACCAATAAAGCCGGTCAATCTAAACTTCTGAAGCGTTGTAGCTTGCCTCTGACAGGTGTCGGTTGTGTAACAAAAATTGTAACAAACCTAGCAGTGATAGAGGTGACTAAAGAAGGTTTTAAATTACTGGAAAGAGCACCAGGGGTGACAGTTTCGGAAATAGAACAAGCTACCGAAGGCCGATTAATTGTAGATGGGGATATTCCAGAGATGCAATTATAACAGCGGAGCTGTCTGAGAAATTCATTTCAAAATTCAGGAATTTCTCAGACAGCATCTCTTTAAATTTAAGAATCCAGGAAGGAGGTCGAAGTTTCCTTGATATTGATCAAGAATTCCATAGCTTCCTCTCGCGAGAGGACTTCTCCTCTGGAATTTGCTTGTGAAAAGTAGTTGTACCAGCCGACGTTTTTTAAATTGTCCTCCAACATTTCTACTTCTTTTTTAGAGGGTAATTTCCATACTGTCAGATAACGATAATCGCTTCGGTAAGGGGTGTGTTCGTCATTACGAGCCCAACCAAGGTTTTCTACCCCACGGGATTTCATTTCCGATATTCTATCTTCCATTTTGGAAAAAACATTGCGCCGTTCTTTGGTAGAAAGATCCAGCCATTTTCGGGTAACATTCCACATTTCTACATATAAATACATAATTTTCAAATTTTGGTTAGAATTAGACTGCCGATCTTTTGTTTAAAGGCCAGCCATCTTAAAGTTACAAATTTTTGAAGAGGAATAAGGGTTGTTTTAACTGAAGTTTAGCGGAATAAGGTTGAATTTAGTTATCAGACTGAGACAATCTCTTCTTGATCAAGCAATTTTTCCTGCCTGAATTTGAGGATAATCTGAGCTATGGCCACCACATCTTTTTCGCAGTAGTTGATTATTCTTTGAGGATCATTTTCCTCATAAAAAACCTTGCAAACATCTCTGCCATTTATATCATCCTTTGGGGATGGTATACCGAGAATATTTGTGAGTAATTTCAGAGAAGTGAAATGCTTATAATCACCAAACTTCCATAGCTCTAAGGTATCGAGATGAGTAATTTCCCAGGGCTTTTTTCCGAAAAGAATTAATTTAGATGGAAGCGCCAAATTATGAATTACCATTCTTCTGGCTATAAAGGGAAAATCAAATTCTTTCCCGTTATGGGCACATAATAAATGATTTGGCTCAGAGAAATGACCAATTACTATTTCCCTGAATTCTTTTAGCAGTTGTTTTTCTTCGCCGCTGAAGGTAGTAACCCTAAAGCTACGCTCATTGTTTTTTTTAAAATTGAAATACCCAACCGAAATACATATAATTTTACCAAATTCCGCCCAAATTCCTGCTCTGTCATAAAATTCTTCGGGTGTATATTCCTCTTTCCGCTGGAATTGAGTTTTTTCTTCCCATAAATTCTTTTTCTCTTCGTTAAGTTCATTGAAGCTTGGCGACTCAGGTACTGTTTCTATATCGAGAAAAAGAATATTTTCCAGATTAACCTTATGAAGCATCTTTCAGCATTTTATAAGTTTCATCAATATACCTGAAAAAATCAGGATAATGCTTCGCCTTCCCTTTATTTATAAATTTTTCCCCCAACCTTACAATAATTAGTTCATCCTCGGGAATTACAATAACGTACTGCCCATGGACACCTCGCATATAATGGATTTTCTTGTTCATATATTCGGTTAACCATAAGCCATAACCATATTCTGGGCTCTCTTTAAAGCGTGGATGAGTCATTTTTTCGATAAAACCTGGATTGAGAATGGGCTGACCATTCCATCTCCCGTTATCCTTAAATAGTTTTCCGAATCGTGCGAAATCACGCGCATTGGAAGCAATGCAACAAAAAGCTTTTTCCATTCCGTATTTTTCACTGTCTAGCTGCCAAAATGCATTGCTCTGCATCCCCATGGGTTTCCAGAAATTTTCACTCAGATAATCCGATATGTTTTCTCCGGTTGCCTTTTCCAAAACCATAGCCAGTAACTGGGTATTCCCACTTAAATATTTAAATTCCTTTCCCGGGGTCTCGATAACCTCTAATTTTAAAATTTGTTTTCGCAGGTTATTGTCATAATAAGCCCTGGCTGTCATTCCGAATGGATTATAATAATTCTCATCCCAATTTAAGCCTGAAGCCATAGAAGCAAGATCTCCCACCTTAAGTTCTTTATCAAATTGCGGAAAAAAATCGGCTACTGGTTGCTCAAGACTTTCAATATGACCCTGCATAATAGCTTTTCCCACCATGGCCACTACAATAGTTTTTGCCATCGAAAATGAGTTGGACCTAAGGGGCTGGGTGTAATCCTTGTAATATTTTTCAAACCATAAACTATCGTTCTTTATTACCAAAAAAGCAACCGTTTGTAAATCCTTGTTCATTTCTTCCAAAGCCTGAGTAGCTTCTTCTGAATTATAATCTGGATGTTTTGGCCATTCCTGGCCAGTATCTCCAGCTTCAATTATTCTGTTGTTAAAATTATGATAGTCATCGATAAAGGCAGAGGTGTGACCGTTTAAATAGGTTATTTTGGCACCTTTTAATACATATTCATAATTGAAGATGTAGAGAAGAAGCAGGCCTACTGCCAAAACCGCGATACTAATACCGAAAATTCTCAAAGACTTCTTCATATTATGAGCTTTTTATTAAAAAAGACGTTGTTGTGTTAATATGCCTTCGTGTTCCAAAAGCCATCTTTTACGAGAAATTCCGCCGGCATAACCAGTTAAGGAACCATCGCTGCCAATAACCCTGTGACAGGGTATCACTATCCAAAGCGGATTTCTTCCATTAGCGGAAGCTACGGCCCTTATAGCTTTTGCATCACCTAATCGTTTTGACAATTCCATATAGGACTGCGTTTTTCCATAGGGGATTTCCATGAGAGCACTCCAAACTCTTTTTTGGAAATCGGTACCTTCCAATTTAACTTTAAAATTGAATTCCTTTAATTCGCCTCGGAAATACGCTTCAATTTGTTCCACAGCAGGCAGTAGCATTTCAGGAACCTCTGAAGTAGGTGGGGGCGTCTTGTCCAGAATTTTTATTTCTGAAACTCCTTCTTCACTCCCCTTAATCTTTGCTATCCCCAGGGGAGTCTTCAGGTGTATCTTCATCGCTCTTTTTAGCTTGTTCTTCTTCACGTTTAATTAATCCTAGACGTTTTGCACGGCGTTCCCAATTTTGCCGGGCCAACATTTGCATATCCTCAATACTGTCGCTTTCGTCCATTATTTCAAGTCCTAGCAGGGTTTCAATGATGTCTTCCATGGTAACCAGACCAACGGTGTTCCCATACTCATCTACAACCATGGTAATATGGGCTCTTTCCTGTATGAATTTTTCAAATAATTCCGGGATAGGGGTGTGGGATGGAGTCATGAATACTTCCCGGCGCAAACTTGTAAGTGGTTCAGGGCCTTTCTCGTCTATCATCTCCTCCAGGACATCATCTTTTAGAATAAACCCGGTTATGTTATTAGGCTTATCTTTGTAGACGGGGATTCTTGAAAATTTAAGATTACGGTGGGCCCGATGAAAATCTTCGATAGATGTTTCTTCATCTTCCACTATCGCCACTGAAAATGGGGTCATTACATCTTTTGCCTCCACAGATTTAAAAACCAGTAAATTCTTAATTACTGTAGTTTCGCTTTCTTCAAAAACTCCTTCTTCTTTAGCGGCATCGGTAATTGCTGCAAATTCTTCCCTGCTCATTGAGCTTACATGAGCTGATTTCCCTATTAATTTTGTGGTGAGCATCATAAGCCATAGTATTCCCGTATACTTAAGGGGAAAGATCATGACACTTAGTGAATTTGCTGAAAAACTCCCTAATTTTTGCCAATAAGTCGCTCCAATTGTTTTCGGAATTATTTCAGAAAGTATCAAGATCGCTATAGTCATAATAGCAGAAACAATTCCTACGGCATTTCCTCCATCGCCCCAAACTTTTTCAGCCTGCACACCTACCAAAATTGCTCCTACGGTATGAGCAATAGTATTTACCGTTAAAAGTGCGATTAAAGGTCGGTCGATATCCTGCTTGAAATGGGCCAGGGTATCAGCATAGGATTTACCTTCCTGTTTCTTTATTTTTATAAAGGAGGGGGTAAAACTTAATAACGCAGCTTCAAGTATCGAACACAGAAATGAAAAAAAAATGGAAATTAAGCCATAAAAAATAAGTAAACCCATAATGGTTTTTAAGGTTGTTTAAAACACTAATTTAGGTATTCTCCAATTAAATTAATAAAAAGAAATTATAAACCTCCGGAAAGCTTGGAGTGCTGTCCTTCCAGTTTACTTTCCGAAGATTCAAGGTTGCTTTAATTTCTTATTGGGACGCTAATTAAGTTCATCCATTTTTTAGCTCTAACCAAGCTGGCCTGAGCATCTGTAGCGTTTTTATCATCTTCATCATAGAAGACTATCTCATCAATTTTGCTGGATTTTTCACCAAATAGCATAAGACTTATATACTTCAAACTCGAATCAGAATTTTTTAGAGTTTGAGTGAAGAGGTAACTTTCTTTTACCTCTACCACTCAAGAATACCAAATTCAGGAATTTTTCCTGGATTGAAAATAAGCAGTTTTTGAGCATTAGAATCTAATGCCAAGATTGGGGTTTCTGAAAGTTCTATGATTTCTGGGTTTAAATTGCTATCTGTAATAATAGCCCTTATTAACTTGAGTGTATTTTTTTCCTTTTTATGTTGTTGAAGAATTAAGATAAAGATAGGGCCTATAAACAATAAGAGAAGGCCCAAACCAATTAAGCTTGATGCTGTATCCATTTTTATTTTTTTAAGTGAAATAAATTTTGGGTTGACGCTTGATAGAATTAAGGCGTACTTGTACCCGGGCCTTTTACAAAGCCATTTTTTATTGAGGAAAATTTGAAGGCTTTCACCAGAAAAAATGAAAGGGAAAGATCTTGTGCTTTAGATTATCTCGATGATCCTGAAAGTAATTAGTTGGAATGTTTATTCCTTTGATAATACCAATAAGATGAAAGGTGCAATTTGTGGTGTCCTTACCAAAGGAAAACTTCGAAGAATGTTCGGAATATTCACTTATTTTACCTAATGAAATTTGCTTAAAAATTGAGCATTCAGTACGCGGAGAGGATACATTATATATGGAATCCCCTCGATATTCCTGAACAAAGTGATCCGATGAAAAAGCAAAAGCCTGCTGTCCAAAAAGCGACAGCAGGCCGATAATAACAAATACAATAAAATTTTTATTTTGAAACTTTTTCATCTTTCAAAAATATACAAAAACCGGCATGTTTTTACGTAATTTATTATTATAAATAATAGGTCTAAGAGATTAGCTTTATGGCATCTTTAGCAAAATAACTGGCAATCATATTAGCTCCTGATCGTTTAATAGCGGTTAATTGTTCAAGTACCACGGCATCGTGATCGAGCCAACCTCTCTCCGATGCTGCTTTTATCATCGCATATTCACCACTCACCTGGTAGACAGCCACAGGAACGTTTACTTCATTTTTGATCTCACGCACTATGTCAAGGTAACATAATCCCGGTTTTACCATAACAATATCGGCGCCTTCTTCTATGTCCATTAGGGTTTCGCGGATAGCTTCTTCGCGATTGGCAGGATCCATTTGATAGGTTTTCTTGTTCTTAGGAATGTTCTCTGCATCTACTGGTGCGGAATCCAAAGCATCCCGAAACGGTCCGTAAAATGCCGAGGCGTATTTTGCACTGTAACTCATAATCCCAGTATCGTGAAAGCCTTCATCTTCCAGGAGACTCCTAATTTCAAAAATTCTTCCATCCATCATATCGCTAGGAGCAAGTATATCTGCCCCGGCTTTGGCATGAGAAAGTCCCATTTCGGCCAAAACGGCTGTAGTGTCGTCGTTGATAACCTTGCCATTAGAAATAATGCCATCGTGACCATAGGAAGAGTAAGGATCCAGGGCCACGTCGGTCATTACCAGCATACCTGGGACTGCTTCTTTAACGATTTGAATGGCGCGTTGCATTAATCCATTGACATTTAATGCCTCTGTGCCTGAATTGTCTTTAAGGTTTTCTGGAACCTTAACAAAAAGTAAAACCGATTTTAAACCTAAATTCCAAATCTCCTTTGCTTCCACTTTCAAAAGGTCCAGGCTCATTCTGAAATATCCTGGCATGGAAGCAATTTCTTCTTTTATGTTTTTTCCTTCTACCACGAAAAGCGGAACAATAAAATCGTCTGGAGTGATCGCGGTTTCTCTAACCAAGCTTCTTACGGCCTCATTGGTTCTCAGTCTTCGATTTCTATTTAATGGGTACATAATTTTTGAATTTTAGTTGAATGTAATCTATAAAATGCTACATTGTTAAGACTTTGGAATATTATAGAACTTTTTACGATTTATAAATGATATCCGAATGCACTGGAGACTAAATCCACTCCCGTGGTTCTTCCAGAACTTTTAATAATTTCTCTTCTTCACTGCCCGGTTCAGGATGATGATCGTAAACCCATTGCACCTTTGGAGGGAGGCTCATCAAAATGCTCTCTATCCTGCCATTGGTCTTTAAGCCGAAAAGTGTGCCCTTATCATGCACCAGGTTAAATTCTACGTAACGACCACGCCTGATCTCCTGCCAGTTTCTTTGCGATTCGGTGTAGCTCAAATTTTTTCTTTTTTCCGCGATAGGTACATAGGCATTGAGAAAATTATTGCCAACTTCCGTAACAAAATCATACCAGTCCTCGATGCTCATTGCATCCGAGGCCTTTAAATAGTCAAAAAACAATCCGCCTATACCCCGTCCTTCATTGCGATGGGAATTCCAGAAATATTCATCACACTTTTTCTTGTATTCAGGGTAGAATGAAGGATTGTGCTTATCGCAAACTTGCTTTGAGATCTTATGGAAATGAATTGCATCCTCCTCGAAAAGGTAATATGGAGTAAGATCCTGGCCACCACCAAACCATTGGTCGATTAAATTTCCTGATTTGTCATACATCTCAAAATACCGCCAATTGGCGTGCACTGTCGGCACTAATGGACTTTTTGGGTGAATTACCAGGCTGAGGCCACAGGCAAAAAAATTAACATCACCTACCTTAAAATATTTTTGCATCGTCGGAGGTAAGGGACCATGCACTGCTGAAATATTTACTCCGCCTTTTTCAAATACCTTCCCATTTTCGATGACTCTGGTCCTGCCGCCTCCACCTTCGGGTCGTTCCCAGAAATCTTGGTGGAATTTTGCCGCTCCGTCTATCTTCTCGAGTTTCGTAGTTATCCTGTCCTGTAACTGCTCTATATAGGCATAAAATTTTTCTCTCATTTTCGAACTTCAATATATACCAGTTGATATAGTTGGGTATTTATTTCTTCTGCTTTGCTTACTTTTTTTGCTTTTTTCATTTCTTCTTTTAAAAGCTTGGTAATATCCAGGTTTTCTTCGGAAGAATACTTTTTGAAGAGCCAGCGACCAACTTGATTATTATGTAAATCCATTGCTTTGGCTCTTTGTTCATTTGGTGCGAGCTCCTCGTGGAGATCCGTTATTTTTTGGCTCCATTCCATCGATATCTCTATGGAATGACAAACTTTATAGCAAGCCTCACAGATCAAATAATTCCAAAGTGCATGCCTGAAAGCATTTGTAGGATTATTTTCGTGATGGTCATTTCCAAAAAGATCATCACAAATCTTAATACTTTGTCTGGTAGCCTGTATTGTTGGTATAACAAAACGAGGTTGGCCGAGAGAGACCTTGGAAAGTTGGTAAACCTCCCTCGGGCTCATATTCATTAGCCGTGCCCAGATCGCCATAATGTTACTTATATTCTTTCACTGCTTCTACAAATGCAATGGCATTTTCCACCGGGATATCGGGTAATATTCCGTGTCCCAGGTTTACAATATAACGGTCTTTACCAAATTCATTAATCATTTGGCTGACCATTTTTTTAATCTCCGATGGCGGAGAATAGAGTCTGGAAGGATCGAAATTACCTTGCAAGGTAATCTGCCCGCCGGTAAGATAACGTGCATTTTTTGGGCTACAAGTCCAATCAACACCGATGGCTGCAGCTCCTGATCTTGCCATAGTATGGAGCGCGAACCAACATCCTTTTCCGAAAGCAATTACCGGGATCTCATCTCTTAAAGCATCGATGATTTGTTGAATATATTTCCAGGAAAACTCTTCGTAATCATTTGGACTAAGCATTCCCCCCCAGGAGTCAAAAATTTGCACTGCATCTACTCCGGCTGCGACCTTGGCTTTTAAGTAGTTGATGGTAGTATCTGTGATTTTCTGAAGCAATTCATGCGCCGCAACGGGATTGGTGAAGCAGAATTTCTTTGCGATATCGAAGTTTTTAGAACCTTGACCCTGGACGGCGTAACATAGAATTGTCCAGGGAGAACCAGCAAAACCAATTAAAGGTACTTGGTCTTTGAGTTGAATTTTTGTTAATTTTATGGCTTCCATTACATACCCAAGGGTTTCTTCAATATCCGGAACAATAACCCGGTTTACATCTTCCTGAGTCCTTATAGGATGGGGGAGCCAGGGGCCAACCCCAGGTTTCATTTCCACTTCAATATTCATTGCCTGTGGAATAACCAAAATATCGCTAAAAAGAATAGCAGCATCGGTTCCAACCTGTTCTATAGGCATCACTGTAATTTCAGTTGCAAGTTCGGGGGTGCGACAACGAGTGAAGAAATCATACTTCTCTTTAAGCTTCATAAAATCAGGTAGATATCGCCCTGCTTGTCTCATCATCCAGACCGGGGGTCGTTCTACGGTCTCTCCTCTTAGAGCCCTTAAAAATAAATCGTTTTTTATCATTTTATTTCTTTTCTTTATAATGCTTGACCACAGTAACAATTAAGTTTTCGATGCTGGGTTTGTTGGCAATTACAATATTCCCATTATATTTTTCTACTTCTTTTGCGGTAGTTCTACCTATACAAAACAAGACAATACTTTTCTTAATTTGATTAGCTGCGGTGAAACTCTTCACCCCACTTGGGCTATAAAACATAATCCCATCAAATTCCTGGGAAAAGCTTTGTCTGTTTAAACTGGTTTTATAAACCTCTATTTCCTGGAAATTGACACCTGCGTTTTTTAAAATTGATGGTAATTCTTCCCTTCGCAGGTTCCCACAGAAAAAATCAAATTTCTCATTAGGGTACTTTGCTGTTATAATTTTGGCAAGATCACTGCCGTAATCAGAAATTTCCTTAATATTAAAGTTATTGTTTTTTAAAAGGGTGGCAGTTTTTTCTCCCACACAAAAGCAATTTTGTATTTCAATTTGCTTGTTTATAATAGCTATTGCACTGTTTTTGCTTGTTATGATAGCATTTTTGACCTTTTTTTTCAGAATTTTAAAATCCAGCTGTTCAATTTGTATGGCATCGTATTCAACAAGGTGCAGGCCTGAATTCAGAAAAAGATTTTTCTGGCTTTCACTGAGTTTTTTAGTGGAAAGGATTGTCATTATTTTATAACCTTCCTAATCGCTGTCATTAGTTCTTTTCCGCCTTTTTTTAGTACTTCCTGAGCACAGCTATTTCCAAAACCTTGAATTTCATCAATTCTGGTAGTTTTTTCTACTTCAATTTTTTGTTTACCATCTAGACTAAAAAGTGCACCCTTAAAATATACAATATCTTTTTCTATGGTCACATGAGCTCCAATAGGGGCAGTACAGCCGCCTTCCAGGGTTTTAAGAAACTGGCGTTCAATGTGGACACCTATTTTGCTTTCCTGGTGATTAAGGGGTTCAAGGGCTTTTCTGGAAAATTCATCTTTTTCCATGGCTACTACAAGCATGGCTCCCTGAGCTGGTGCCGGAATCATCCAGTTAAGATCAACATAGTTTTCTGGTTTCAAAGCAATGCGCTCAAGTCCTGCTGCAGCGAATATTGCTCCATTCCAATCATTTTCATGCAACTTCCTCATACGGGTGTTTACATTCCCTCTTAAATCAACGACATTATGCTGGGGGTACTTATGTAGCCATTGTGCTTTTCGGCGAAGGCTTCCAGTAGCAATCTTGCCATCAGAATTCAGAAAATCAAGACCTTTGTGAATTAATAGATCTTTGGAGTTTGCTCTTTTCAAGATAGCCGCTTCTACTATCCCCTGGGGTAGGGTAGTAGGAACGTCTTTCATGGAGTGTACAGCAATATCTATTTCACCCTTTATCATTGCCACATCAAGGGTTTTAGTGAATATTCCAGTAATACCCATTTCATAAAGAGGTTGGTCCAGGTTAAGGTCTCCCGTAGATTTCACGGGAACCAGTTTAGTTGGATGACCTAATTTTTCCAGGGCATTCTGAACAGTTTTGGCCTGCCAAAGTGCAAGTTCACTATCCCGTGTGCCTATTCGAATCGTTTTTTTCATTTCTGAAGCTCTTCTAACTGAAATACTTTCTGAATAAGTTCCAGACTTTCATCAGTGGTTTCAGAATCACTTTTTAAATGATTTGCAAAATGCTTGGTGATTTTTTGAATAATGCGATTGCTTATAATTTCTGCTTGCTCGTCATTAAAATCGGTTATTTTCCTTCGTTGAAAATCCAATTCATCATCCTTCATGATTTTCAATTTTCTTTTTAAGGCCTTAATAGTTGGTGCAAATTTTCGGGTTTCCAGCCACTTGTTAAACTCAGTTTCAACCTCGGAAATAATTTCCTGTGCCTTAGGAATGAATTGCTGGCGTCGCTCAAGAGTAGCATCGGTGATTTTTGAGAGCTGATCTAAATGGACAAGCTTTACATTAGAAAGTTCAGCCACATCATCTGCTACGTTTTTGGGAATTGAAAGATCGAGGATAAGCAACTCCTTTTTGGAATAGATTAGCTCCTTAGAGATGGTAGGGTTGTGAGCTCCGGTAGCCACAATTAAAATATCGCTGTTGCGTATTTCAGCCTGTAAATCGGCATAATCCTTTACGATAAGATTGAATTTTCCCGCTACTCTTTCAGCTTTATCTTTGGTCCGGTTGATTAATGTAATATGGTTGTTTTTGGTATGTTTTACTAAATTTTCGCAAGTGTTTCGACCAATTTTGCCCGTTCCAAAAAGAAGAATATTCTTTGCTGAGACATCCTCAATATTATTCAGGATATACTGAACTGATGCAAAGGCAACAGAAGTAGCACCACTGGATAACTCTGTTTCATTTTTTATACGTTTGCTGGCCTGAATTACCGCATTAACAAGACGCTCAAGAAAAACATTGGTAAGACCGAGTTTTTTGGACTGAACAAAGGAGTTTTTCAGCTGGCTAATGATCTCAAAATCACCTAGAATTTGACTATCCAAACCTGTTCCCACCTGAAACATATGGGCAATTGCTTTCTTATTTTTATGGACATAGGCCACCTTTTCAAATTCTTCTACGGTTCCGTGGGTGTGTTCGCAAAGTAATTTGATGAGTTCAAAAGGATGGTGGGCAAAACCGTAAATCTCGGTACGATTACAGGTTGAGGTGGTTAAAATAGCCTCAATTCCTTCTTCGTTGGCTTGTTCCAACAACCGTTGTTTAGCTTCTTCCCCGAGACTAAAGTGGCCTCTTACCTGAGCATCCGCCTTTTTATAGCTTAATCCGATGGTATAAAAATGTTTACCTCCAGAAAAATGAAAATTTTCCATGTATCTTATTAGGATTGCGGGGACAAAAGTAAAACATAGCTTAAAGAAAATATAACGATGAAAGTACTAAATGTGTCGATTCCTGATAAATATCAGTTAAATTCGATCTAACTTTGATAAATAGCCGAAATAATAGTAATTTCAATTACTTGAAAGACGTTTTTTTAGGTGCTAAACAATGGGAAAAATATTTAATAATGAAAACAAACGGCAAAAATATCGCTGGAGGAACCATAAATAGCACGCTCATAGAGGAAGGATTTTATATTTTTAAATTTCTGAATGAATCTACTGATATTCAGAATTTTATACGCGAAATAGATAGTAGTTTTATACAGTTTCATTTTAATGTCAAGGGAACCAGTAGTTTTTTGTTTAACGCTGGCGGGTATAAGTTGCCCCTACATGAGGAAAATTCGCTCTTGCTTTATAATCCACAGCAGGCGCTTCCCTTAAACCTAAACCTTGGCCCTAATTCCTGGGTTATTTCTCTGGTAGTCTCTATTAAGAAATTTCATTCCTTGTTCTCCCAGGATGCTGATTACATTCCCTTTCTAAGTGCAGATAATAGGGATAAAAAATATTATAAGGAGACTCCAATCACACCGTCTATGGCTATTGTTCTTAATCAGCTTTTAAATTTCAATTTAACACCAAGTATTAAAAATCTTTATTTTAAAAGTAAGGCTTATGAGTTGTTGAGCCTGTATTTTAACAGTACTGAAGACCCAGATCTAGAACAATGCCCATTTTTGATTGATGAGGAGAATATCCTTAAAATACGTCGCGCTAAAGAAATTGTGATTTCCAAGCTGTCGGAGCCACCATCCTTGCAGGAACTTGCCGATGAGGTTAACCTTAGTTTAAAGAAATTAAAGGAAGGATTTAAACAAATTTATGGGGCTTCTGTTTATAGTTTTCTATTTGATTACAAAATGGAGTATGCTCGTAAATTATTGGATACGGGAGAATATAATGTTAATGAGGTTGGGTTAAAACTTGGCTACAGTACTGCTAGTCATTTTATTGCAGCCTTTAAAAAGAAATTCGGGACAACACCGAAAAAATATATTATGTCTTTATCAAAAAATATTTAGAAATGAGAAATATTAAATATCTAGCAATACTATTTTTCAATCTGCTTTTTTTGACAAATGTTATTGCTCAGCAGGAGGAGAATAAAGAAAAACAAAAAGAAATTTTGGTTTTTCACAAAGCTGAAGGTTTTTGGCACAAATCAACGCCTGCAGGCCATGCAATTATTGAAGATTTAGGGGAAGAAAATGGCTTTAAGGTAAAGGAAACCAATGACAGCGAGGATTTTAACGAGGATGATCTTAAAAATTACGAGCTGGTAGTATTTTTAAATACCACGGGAGACGTATTAAATGATGAAGAACAGGTTGCTTTCGAAAGTTATATCGCTGAGGGCGGAAGTTTCTTTGGGATTCATGCCGCCGCTGATACCGAATTTAAATGGCCCTGGTATGGCGAACTGGTTGGGGCTTATTTTGCGAATCATCCTGAAGTACAGCGGGCAAATGTAATTATTGAAATGCCAGACCATCCCACTGTTGCCCATCTCCCAAATCCATGGTCGAGAATAGATGAATGGTATAATTATAAAAACCTGAATCCGGAAAATAAGATATTGCTTAGTCTCGATGAGAATACTTATAAGGGAGGTGAAAACGGGAAAAGCCATCCCATTGCCTGGTATCGTGATCTTCCTAGTGGAGGCGTTAGTATTTATACAGGTGGGGGCCACAGGATTCAGTCCTATATGGAACCAGGATTTCAAGAGCACCTTTTGAGATGTATACTTTTTGCCCTAGGTGAGCCGACCGATTCAGATTTGATTATTGAACAATAAAGATTCAGAATAGTGGAGGGTTTTACCGCCCGCATTATAGTTATATTTTTGTGAAGAAATTATAGAGCTTATGAGTAAAGGCGTTTTATTGGTCAACCTGGGATCACCTAAAAGCACCAACCCAAAAGATGTAAAAAATTATCTCGATGAATTCCTGATGGATGAACGGGTTATTGATGTGCCATACTGGGCGCGAGTGCTTCTCGTTAGAGGGATTGTCCTAAATACCAGGCCAAAGAAATCTGCTGAGGCTTATAAAAAAATATGGTGGGAGGAAGGATCGCCTCTAATTGTGCTTTCTGAAAGACTACAATCTAAAATAGATTATTTGACTTCAGTTCCAATTGCCTTGTCCATGCGTTACGGGGAGCCTTCCATTATGAAAGGATTACAGGAATTACGAGATAAAGGGGTCACTGAGGTGTTGTTATTTCCGCTTTATCCGCAGTTTGCGATGGCTACTACAGAAACTATTCTTGTATTAGCTGAGGAATTAAGGCAAAAATATTTTCCGCAAATGCAGTTTACAACCGTACCGCCTTTTTACAACCATCCCGATTATATCCGGGTGCTTGCTGAGAGTATTTCCGATAGTTTAAAGGGAAAAGATTTTCAACATTTACTGTTCTCTTACCACGGGGTGCCGGAGCGACACATTCGAAAAAGTGATATCACCAAATCTCACTGTAAGATTGATGGAAGCTGTTGCCAGACGCCCTCAGAAGCACATCAGTTTTGCTACCGCCATCAATGTTTTGAGACGACCCGTTTAGTAGCGGAATACCTCGAGTTGAAAGAAAATTCATATAGTGTTTCTTTCCAATCAAGACTTGGTTTCGATCCGTGGCTTCAACCCTATACCGATCGAACCATAGAACGCTTCGGGAAACAGGGAATGAAGAAGCTTGCTGTTGTAACTCCGGCTTTTGTTTCCGATTGTTTGGAAACCCTTGAGGAGATAGCCATGGAAGGCGAAGAGATTTTCCATGAGGTTGGAGGAAAGGATTTTAATGTTGTAGCCTGTTTAAACGATCGCGAAGATTGGGTAAAAATTCTCGCTCGCTGGATCGATGAGTGGGCACACCAAAAGCCTGCGGAGGTCTAATGCCGAAAATCACCACTGCCGAACTGGGGAATAAGCCCATAGGGAAACTTCTTATTCAGCAGGCAGTTCCTGCATCTGTTGGGATTTTGGTGATGTCTCTTAACATATTGGTAGATACCATTTTTGTTGGTAACTGGATAGGTCCAGTGGCCATTGCCGCCATAAATGTAGTTTTACCTGTATCTTTTTTTATTGCGGCTTTAGGAATGGCAATTGGGGTAGGAGGATCTTCGGTTGTTTCAAGGGCTTTGGGTGCTCATAACCAGGAACGTGCTTTACGGACTTTTGGCAATATGATTAGCCTAAGTCTTATTCTTACTATAGTGTTAGTAGCTTTTGGCCTCCTTTTTATAGACATTCTTATCCCGACTTTTGGCGGAAAGGGGGATATTTTTCAACCCGCAAAGATTTACTATCAAGTGGTTGTAAGCGGTGTCCCTTTTCTAGCACTCTGTATGATGGGTAATACCGTTATAAGAGCGGAAGGAAAACCTCAATTTGCCATGGTGGCGATGATTATCCCTTCGGTGGTAAACCTTTTTCTGGATTATCTTCTTATAAATGTCCTGGAAATGGCAATGTTAGGAGCCGCCATAGCCACAACTGCTTCCTATATTTTCTGCTTTATTTATGTTTTGTGGTTTTTCCTTTCTAAAAATTCAGAATTAAAAATTAGTTTAAGTCATTTTGGATTTAAAAAACCCATACTAAGGGAAATATCTTCATTGGGATTCGTAACCTTGGCCCGTCAGGCTGTGGTTAGTATAATCTATCTTTTGATGAATAATATCCTTTTTGATCTGGGAGGAGAAAATGCGGTAACAGTTTATGCTATAATCGCCAGAATGTTAATGTTCGCTTTGTTTCCTGTACTTGGTGTTACCCAGGGTTTTCTTCCAATTGCAGGCTATAATTATGGAGCCAGAGAATTTTTCCGGGTTAAAAAAAGCATCAGCACGGCTATAGCCTATGCCAGTGGGCTTGCTTTGATAGTTTTTGCAGGTATAATGTTTTTTTCTGAAGCAATCGTTAAGATTTTTACAGGGAATGAGCAAATCATTACAGCTACCCCCTCGGCAATGCGCTGGGTTTTTGCTGCAACCCCAATTGTTGCAATTCAGTTAATAGGCGCTGCGTATTTTCAGGCGGTGGGTAAAGCATTACCTGCGCTTTTACTAACGCTTTCCCGTCAAGGCTTCTTTTTTATTCCCCTGGTGCTTATTTTACCAGTGTATTTTGGAGAATTAGGGGTGTGGATTTCTTTTCCCTTGGCTGATATTTTGTCAACTATCGTCACCGCCTACTTTTTACACAGAGAAATAAAACTGAAATTAAAACCCGAATAATTTTCGACCTCAATTTCCTAAAACATTTGGTTACCTTTGTTGTAAAAGCAAGTATTGTAAGCGATATTAGAAACCGGCAAATACATTTTTGTGATAGAATATTACCATTATATTAAAGCACTTCATCTCATTTTTGTAATAACCTGGTTTGCAGGTCTTTTTTATATCCCTAGATTATTTATCTATCATATTGAAGCCAGCCTCAA
The DNA here is from genome assembly GCF_054121475.1 of Salegentibacter profundi. Classification (NCBI taxonomy): domain Bacteria; kingdom Pseudomonadati; phylum Bacteroidota; class Flavobacteriia; order Flavobacteriales; family Flavobacteriaceae; genus Salegentibacter; species Salegentibacter profundi. The sequence goes on along the minus strand of NZ_JBSYGG010000010.1, from coordinate 16,035 downwards.
ATCCGAGCCCGATAGGCAAATTTTAACTGAACAATTAAAATTAATGACCAAAAGGTTGTGGTATATTATCACCTGGCCCTCTGCCATACTTGCAAGTTTGTTCGCCTTCTGGCTGCTTTTTCTAGTACCTTCATTCTTACAAATGAATTGGATGCTTGTTAAACTGGTTTTTGTGTTATTACTATATGCCTATCACTATAAATGTCACCTGATTTTCAGGGAAATGCAAAAAGATGTTATTAAGTGGACTTCTAATCAAATGCGGCTTTGGAATGAAGTGTCAACCCTAATCCTATTCGCGGTTATTTTTCTTGTTATCCTTCGGGATTCACTTAATTGGATCTACGGGGTTTTAGGTATATTTTTACTTGCAGGGATGTTGATGCTGGGCATTAAAATTTACAAAAGAATACGGGCTAAAAACCCTAAGGCCTGATATTTGCTTAAATAGCAGTGTATGAATTTGTTGAAACTTTCTTTACGGTCCCGTATTTTTTTTTCCATGCTTTTACTCGTATTAGGGACTTCCATCCTTATTGTTGGAGTTACTGTTTTTCAATATAAAAAAGAAGCAGAACAGTATCACAAAGAGCGACTGGAAAGAAAGGAACAAGCCATAATGGAAAATATTCGTTTTGTTCTTGGCAGTACCACTTATTTTGTAAATACGGCTAATATAGATGAGATCTTTAAGGAGCGTGGAAAGATCTATGAAATGGCTCAGGTTCACGAAATGCAAATCAATATCTACGATTTGGAAGGACGCCTTTTGGTAAAATCCAATGAATCCTTTTTTAAAGATACTACGGATGTACAGTTAGACAAGAAACTTCTGAAGAGGCTCGATAGTTCTTCTGGTAAAAGAGTCTTAAGGTATACCGAAGTAAATGGAGAAAAATTTCAGTCCTCGTATTCTTATATTACCGACAATAAATTTAAACCTCTTGCTATCTTATATCTGCCTTATCTTCAGGATGATAGTTTGTTGAATCGTGATCTGAATAATTTCTTAGTTCGTATGGGAGAGGTCTACTTACTGATGTTGGTTTTAGCCATTATCTTGTCTTATTTTCTCTCCAAATACATAACCAAAACTTTGAAAATAATTTCGGATAAAATCAATCAAACAAGATTAGATAAGCGCAACCAGAAGATAGAGATTGGCAATGCCTCTGAAGAGATTTATGCATTGGTATCCGCCTATAACAGTATGATTGATGAACTTGAGGAAAGTGCAGTTAAACTGGCTACAAGTGAACGGGAGCAAGCTTGGCGTGAAATGGCCAAGCAAGTAGCTCATGAGATTAAAAATCCACTTACTCCAATGCGACTTAGCGTCCAAAGTTTCCAGAGGAATTTTGATAGAAATGATCCGGATATTGATCAAAAAGTTGAGGAATATTCCCAAACCCTCATCAATCAAATAGATACCATGAGTTCTATTGCTTCAGCTTTCTCTAATTTCGCTAAAATGCCTGCTCAAAAAAATGAAACCCTTAATGTGCCGAAAATCGTAAAACTTGCCTTAGATATTTTCAATGAAAATTATATTAAATTCACGGCTGATAAAGAGGAAATCCTGGCAAAATTTGATCGTACTCAGCTGATAAGGGTCATCACCAATCTTGTTAAAAACGCCATTCAGGCAGTTAAAGACACCCAGAATCCTCAAATTCTTGTAAGTGTACAGGAGGAAGACGATATGGTGTGTATTTCAGTTTCAGATAATGGTTCGGGGATTTCTGAAGAAAATAAGGATAAGGTTTTTGAACCAAAATTCACCACCAAAGGTAGTGGCATGGGACTTGGCCTGGCAATGGTTAAAAAGATAGTAGAGAATTACCATGGGACCATCAGTTTTAGCTCTAAACAAAATAAAGGTACTATCTTTAAGGTGCGATTTCCTAAATAAAAAAATACATCATGGATTATCAGAATATTTTAACTGAAATAAAGGATGGTATTGGACATATCACCATAAACCGTCCAACGAAACTCAATGCCCTGAACAAAGCTACTATTAAAGAACTGCACGAGGCTTTTGCTGATGTTAAAGAAGATCACGAGGTAAAAGTAGTTATTCTTACCGGAAGTGGTGAAAAAGCCTTTGTAGCCGGGGCGGATATTAGCGAATTTGCCGATTTTTCTCCTGAAGAAGGCCGGGAACTTGCTGCTCAAGGTCAGGCCTCACTTTTTGATTTTGTGGCTAATTTTCCAAAGCCTGTAATTGCCGCTGTAAATGGATTTGCTCTTGGTGGTGGCTTGGAATTGGCAATGGCTGCACATTTTAGGATTGCTAGCGATAATGCAAAAATGGGTTTGCCTGAGGTTTCCCTGGGAGTAATTCCGGGATATGGAGGTACTCAGCGTCTTCCTCAGTTAGTAGGTAAAGGACGAGCCATGGAAATGATTATGACAGCTGGGATGATTGATGCTAATCAGGCTCTTCAGTATAATCTAGTTAATCATGTGACCTCTTTGGAAGAATTACCCCAATTGGCACTTGACATTGCCCAGAAAATACTGAAGAATTCTTTGGTTGCCATTAGCGGTGCCATCAAATCGGTTAATGCAAATTACCAGGAGGGAGTCAATGGTTATGAAGTAGAGATTAGTGAATTTGGACATGCCTTTGGTACAGCTGATTTCAAAGAAGGAACCTCCGCTTTTTTAAACAAACGTAAAGCTAATTTTCCAGGAGAGTAATTCCTTACTTTTTTAGTATTTGTTGTTAAATTTATAATTTGATACTATTATGTGGATATATTCCATAATTTTGTAATATGTCCAATAAAGAAAAGTTTATTAGAGGAAGGGGAGCGCAACTAAATGTCTCAAATAAGTTCGAGGCACATCAACATGAATTTCGAAGTGATTTTCTAAATTATTGTGCTACAGAAGGGGATGAAATAGAGAATAACAATACCGTTTTAATCGAGACTTTCCCCAATACAATTGTTAATAAAGTAATCAGCCCTGATGTTGGAATGGAATATTCTCTTAATCCTTACCAGGGTTGTGAGCACGGCTGTATTTACTGTTATGCCCGAAATACACATGAGTATTGGGGGTATAGTGCTGGTCTTGATTTTGAGAGGAAAATCCTGGTGAAAAGCAATGCTGTAGAGTTGCTGGCTAAGAAACTTAGAAGCCGGAAATGGGTGGCTAAACCAATTATTCTTTCTGGAAACACCGATTGTTACCAGCCCAGTGAGAAGAAACTAAGGATTACCCGGAGATTACTAGAAACATTTTTAAAGTATAAACACCCGGTTGGAATCATCACTAAGAATGCCCTGGTGCAAAGGGATATGGATATTCTATGCGAACTTGCCAAAGATGACCTGGTCAAGGTGACACTTTCCATTACTTCTCTTTCTGAAGACACCCGTAGAATTCTGGAACCTCGTACTGCCAGCATTAAAAAACGACTGGAAACCATAGAAAAACTTGCTGGGGCTAATATTCCTGTCAATGTAATGATGGCGCCTATTATTCCTGCCATAAATTCTCATGAAATAATGCCTTTGGCCAAAGAAATTTCAGAAAGAGGGGCTTCGAGCCTTGGATATACCATTGTTCGTCTTAATGGTGCTATAGCAGAAATCTTCACCGATTGGATAAAAAAAACAATGCCCGATAGAGCCAGTAAGGTCCTTAATCAAATAAAAAGTGTTCACGGTGGGGGATTAAATGATAGTCGTTTTGGAAAACGAATGAAAGGGGAGGGGGAATTTGCGAGTCAGGTTGCGCAACAGTTCAAGCTTGCCAGAAGGAAATACTTTTCAGATAAAGAACAAGTTAGGTTAAACTGTAAGCTACATGAAGGCTTTAAGGATGGGCAAATGAAATTATTTTAAGCAAGCCCTTCCCATTCCCTATAAAACTGCTTTAGAAAATTAACCATAAATCTATGGCGTTCTTCAGCTAACCTCAGGCCGGTTTCGGTGTTCATCATATCCTTAAGCAAAAGTAATTTCTCATAAAAATGATTAATGGTAGGTGCTGTTGAGGCCTTATACTGTTCTTTTGTCATTTCCAGGTTTGGTTCGATTTTCGGATCATACAATGCACGTCCTTTAAAGCCACCATAGTTAAAGGTACGAGCAATACCAATTGCACCTATAGCATCAAGTCTGTCGGCATCCTGCACGATCCTTAGTTCTTTAGAATTAAAGTCTTGCTTTTCTTTCCCTCCTTTGAAAGAAACATTTTCGATAATCTTTATTACATGGTCACTCACATCCTTCGAAACTTTCTGTTTTTTGAGGAATTCAGAAGCTATCTTCGGGCCTTTGCTTTCATCTCCATTGTGAAATTTATAGTCGGCGATATCGTGGAGCAGGGCACCGAGTTCCACAATAAAACCATCAGCATTTTCGTCCTGAGCAATTAATTTAGCATTATTGTAAACCCTTTGGATATGAAACCAGTCGTGCCCACCTTCGGCATTGGCAAGAGTTTTTTGAACGAATTTAACTGTGTTACTGATTACTTCTTTCTTCTTCATATAAGTAGTCTTCTGAAAGTTCTCAGTTTCTATTTTATATCGGCAGTGATGGTCCGCTCAACTTTTGCTGCAAGACTTTCAGGTTGGTCTGAATTGGCAGCTATAGGCTCATGGACCTTCAAATAAACATGTACACCAGGTTCCATGGGAAAATTTCCGTGTTTAAAGAGTTTCCACGAATTATTAATCGTTACTGGTATAATAAGGGCATCGGGCATTTGCTTAAAAAGTAATTGTAGACCGCTTATCGCAAACTTCTTTGGTTTACCAGTCCGGCTTCGGGTTCCTTCGGGAAAGATAACAGCCGAACGCTTATTCTTATTAAGGTATTTTGCAAATTTTGCCATTTTCACAAGCGCTTCTCGACCATTTTTTCTATCAATAAGCACTGAACCTCCATGTCTGAGATTAAAAGAAATACTGGGTATTCCGTGTCCTAACTCTTTCTTACTTACAAACTTTGGATGATGTTTACGCATATGCCATATTATAGGGGGGATATCATACATTCCCTGATGATTTGCCACGATAATACAGGGCTTGTCCAAAGGAATATTATAAGGGTTATTGAAGGTGAAACGGGTGCCGAGAAGATTAAGGCAACGCATCAGGAATAAATTGAAAATATCTACACTTTTTTTATGCGCTTGGTATCCTCCAATTTTTAGACATATCCATTGTATAGGATGAAAAACCAACAAGGTAATAAAGAAGAAGATATAAAATAGTACCGATAAAGGGTAAGAAAGTATTTTTTTCATTTTAAAAATTATGGAGCTAAAATACATATTTCAGTCCAAAATCTACAATTTCTATATGGCCTCACATTTACCATTAATGCATTCAATCCTTTCAGGTGGTGTGACTAACCTACAATCGGAAATGATCTCGTATTTTTTGTTATAATCGGCTTCAGCTTTGTTATAGGTGTTGACCATTGCTTCCAGTTTTTGCCGGTTTATAGAAGACGGAAATAGTAAATACATTTTTGGTCCACCGCAAGGTTTGCTGCCAACGGCAATGTAATCACAAGTGTTTTCTTCATCACAGATTTCCTTGGCTATAAGCTCTCTAATCTCTTCAAGTTGACGATTTAGTTCTTCCCGGTCTATCTGCTGTATATTTTCTGTGGTCTGACAACTCGAAACAATAATTAAAATAGGAAAAAGTATAACAAAGCTTTTCATATAGAAATTATTGGAAATTATTCAGTATCAATATAAAATGAAAAAAGGCCGCATGCATCGCAAACGACCTTTAAAATAGCGTTCTGCATTTTAACAAAATTCGTTATAGGCAGCAATAAGATTCTCGGCAATCATTTCTGCAGGACGACCTTCAATGTGGTGCCGCTCAAGCATGTGCACCAATTCTCCGTCTTTGTAAAGCGCCATTGATGGCGAAGAGGGAGGAAAAGGCAACATATAATCTCGGGCCTGAGTGGTAGCTTCTTTATCTACGCCTGCAAATACTGTGTAAAGATTATCTGGTTTTTTCGCGTTTTGAAGCGAAAGTCTTGCTCCGGGTCGGGCATTCGCAGCGGCACAGCCACAAACTGAATTTACCACCACAAGGGTAGTTCCTTCTTTTTTCATTGCGGCATCTACATCTTCTACGCTGTGCAATTCTTCAAAACCAATGCTGGTCAAATCCTCGCGCATTGGTTTCACTAACTCTGCTGGGTACATATATTTTTGTTTTTGTATTAAACTTTTAATGAATGGCAAAGATACCAAATTAACTTTAGCTGAGCATATTTCAATTTATTATAGGTGAATAGGTTATGTCAATTATATTCAGGAGGCTGACATTCGGAAAACTTCGTTAAAATAGTATCTTTGCCGCTTACTTAAAATTTGCTTGATGTTTAAATGGATACTTGCCGTATTGGGTTATATGTATTTTCGCTTTGGCGGCGCAATCCTGGGATTTATAATTGGATCGGTAATAGATAATTGGACACGATCGGGACCGGGAATGCGGAGAATGTTTACTCAGCAGGAAAATAAGGTTTCCCCAGGGGATTTTGAACTTAACCTGCTTTCATTGTGTTCTCTTGTGATAAAAGCGGATGGTAATGTAACGCAAAAGGAGCTTGATTATGTACGTTCATATTTTGTTCAGGCCTATGGAAAGGAGCATGCTAATGCCACCTTCAGGACTTTTAATGATCTTATCAAGAATCGAGAGATTTCAGCCTCGCGCATATCCCAATATCTTGCTGCCAGAACCAAATACCCTGCTCGGTTACAGATTATCCATTTTCTCTTCGGAATAGCACAGGCTGATGGCAGGGTTAGTGAAGCTGAAGCCCACGTCATCCAGGAAATTGCAGGTTATTTGCATATAACCCGAATGGATTTTGAAAGCTTGAAGGCTATGTTCTTCAAATCCGCTGATAATGCCTATAAAATTCTGGAAATTGAAAAATCCGCTAGTGATAATGAGGTAAAGAAAGCATATCGTCACATGGTGAAAAAATACCATCCCGATAAACTGGGACATATGGATGAGGCTTACCGTAAAGGCGCCCAGGAAAAATTCAATAAGGTTCAAGAGGCCTACGAGCAAATCCAGAAGGAACGGGGTATGTAATTTTAAAAGTTATATTTTAAATTCAACATAATATTTCTACCTGGGCTGCTAACATTAAAAGCTCTTAATAGTGACATATGATCTACATAAGTTTTATCCAAGGCATTGTGAATGGTAAGACCAGCATCGATAGAATTCCTTTTGAAACTGAATTTTTTGGTCACTCCTAAATTCAGGAGGGTATAACCAGGTGTTTTGTCTTCGTTAATACCAGTTTTGTTTTGATCACTGATTCTACGAAGCCTTGAGAAAATGCTCATGCTTTTGTCTGAAAGCGCATAATAAGTTGTCTTTAAATTAAAATTATCTGGAGGAATAAAACTTAAATTCTTGCTGGCAGAAAGATCTCTGGCCCTCACAAATGCCCCCGAAAAGGATGTTTCTAGTCTGTTGCCCTTTAACCAGTTATATGTAACATCGAATTCCAGGCCATAGAAACCTGTGTTTGTTTGGTAATAACTCCACAATTCTTGATTATTCTCTGGCGGCTGTTCTTTAGATGCCATAAAATATATGTAGTTTTCCACCATACTCCCGAAGAGAGATAGGTTCATCTGGATCTTGTTTTTTCTGAAAGTATATGTAGCATCAACCTGATAACTTTGCTCTCTCCCAAAGGAATCATTCCCTTTCTCAAACCTGCTGGTGCCGGGATGTGGACCATTGGAAAAAAGCTCGGCCAAATCGGGTGCACGAAAACCAGTAGAAAAGTTAAGTTTAACCTGCTGTTGATCATTGAATTCTTTTGTTGCGCCAATGGAGCCTGTTAAGCCTCCGAAGGTCCGTGTTAATTTTCGGTTTTCGGGATTGCCAGGCAAGATAAAATTATCGATTAATAGATAATCTGCGCTGGCATCTGCGGTAACTTGCCGGTAATCATAGCGCAGGGCTCCCTGCACAAACCAAGTATCCATCGAAACACTAACAAGATAATATATTCCGCTTTCAAAGACATCAGCATCAGGGATTAAGAAATCTTCAGAATTTTCAAAATTTCTAGTCTTCACATAACTCCCCTGTACTCCAAAACTGTGTTTGATTTTTGCATCGGGGAGACTCAACCGGGCATTGAAAAAGGTATGATCTTGTTTTAATCCAAGGTCGATTAGGTTTTTTGCCGTTTCTATTTCCCGACGTTCATTAAAATGATGCGAAATATGTAAAGAAGTTTCGAAGATATCATTTTTCGTCTCCTGATTATAAGAAATAAGGTAGTCTGTGACTCTTTGGAAAGGCAACTGCAATTCCCGGTCATTTGGAGTAGTGGCAAGACTCTCTGTAGGGGACATTTCATTATCACTAATAATTCCTAGGTCCTGGTCATTATAGGTGAAAGTCAATTTGTTTTCAAAATTTCTTTTTTTCACCCCGGAATGCAATCGGAGGCTTTTGGTATTAAATCTACTGTTGCCAATTAATCTTTGGTCACCATCCTTATAATCGGCATGGCTCTCAATTCCTATATCCATAGAAAAAAAAAGATCATTATTAAAAGATTTTCCCGCTGAAGCATAAGTTCGAATTCCTCTAGAAACACTATTATAAGTACTTCCCAGATTACCGGTAATTTTTTCTGATTTGAGATAATTATCTTCATCCTTAACCAGCAAGACTCCCCCCAGAGCTCCAGAACCGTATAAAACGGAGGCGGGGCCTTTAACCACTTCCACGCGTTTTACCCCAAGATCATTTATACCTAAACCGTGATCTGCTCCCCATTGATGATTTTCAAGTTTGTTACCCTGATAAATCGTTACAATACGGGAAAAACCAAGTCCACGTATAAAAGGTTTTATAATTCCCTGACCAAATTCGGCTCCATAAAGACCGGGAAGCTCCCTAAGACTACCCATCATCCCATTAGGGTTTCCCTTGTTTTCTATCCCACGCATGCTAATAGTGGAAACATTATAAGGTGTTTTTCGGGTTAAACCGGTTTGTGTATCTACTATGAGAATTTCATTGAGCTGATCTTTGGATTTTTCCAGGGTGATATTAATAATCAGATCCTTCGAAATTGATACTTCCTTTTTAAAAAGTTTGTATCCCAATGCACTGATAATTAGATTAAAGCGGTCTGCTTTAATATTTTGTAGATTGTAATTTCCTTCCTTATCGGTAATAGTACCATGTTTTGAATCTTCCAAATAAATATTAGCCAAGTATATAGGTTCGCCATTACTATCTGTCACCTTCCCACTGATAGTTTGCCCGTAGGTCATCTTTACACCCAATATTACAAATATAATTATGACAAGTCTCATATTTTTTTTTGACAAAGCTAATTAAAAATTTTAGATGAGTCTAAAAAATTGATAAGATGAAATAAAAAATGTATTTTTGCTTCTTTAAAAAATTAACATGTTCAGTTTTTCAGAAGAGAATTATCTTAAAGCAATCTTTCACTTGGAACGTCAGTACAAAGTTGGGGTAAGTACCAATGCTCTGGCCGAAGAGATGGAAACCAAGGCTTCATCAGTGACCGACATGATCAGGAAACTATCCGAAAAGCAATTGGTCGTTTATAAAAAATATCAGGGCGTAAAGCTTAGCGATAAAGGGAGGAGGGCTGCCATAGAAGTGGTTAGAAAACATAGACTTTGGGAATTTTTTCTGGTCGAAAAATTAAATTTTAACTGGGATGAGGTGCACGATATTGCTGAACAGCTTGAACATATAAAGTCAGAAAAATTAACTCGTGAACTCGACAAATTTTTAGGTTTTCCAAAACGCGACCCCCATGGAGACCCAATTCCAGATGCTGATGGTAAATTTTCGGTTTCCAATAAGCTACTGCTTTCTGAGCTTGGAAAAGGCCAGACTGGAATATGTATCGGTGTCAAAGATACCTCTTCCGATTTTCTGAGGTACCTCGATAAGAACAACATTGCGCTAGGTAAATCTATAGAAGTTAAGGATATAGAAGATTTTGATAATTCTATGTTGATAGATATTGAAGGAGAAAAACTTAGGATCTCTCAGGTGATTTCTGGGAACCTGTATATTAAAATGTGAGTATGGAAAATATAATTAACTATTTTGAAAGTATCGATCCGGTATTAGCAGCCTTTTTAGCCACCTTATTCACGTGGCTCTTAACCGCATTGGGGGCTTCCCTGGTTTTCTTGTTTAAAGGATTGAATCGCAAATTTTTTGATGGAATGCTTGGCTTTACAGGTGGAGTGATGGTTGCGGCGAGTTTCTGGAGTTTACTGGCTCCTGGTATAGAAATGAGTCCGGGAGAAGGCTTTGAGAAAACCATTCCACCGCTTATAGGATTTGGTCTTGGAGCTTTATTTCTATTTGGTTTGGACAAAATCCTTCCTCACCTGCACGTTAATTTTCAAATGAGCGAGAAGGAAGGAATAAAAACTCCCTGGCATAAATCTACTTTGCTCACCCTTGCAATTACGCTTCATAACATTCCAGAAGGTTTAGCCGTAGGTGTATTATTTGGGGGAGCTGCAATGGGTTTTGAAGGCGCTAGTATTGGGGGTGCGGTAGCTTTGGCTATAGGGATAGGACTCCAAAATTTCCCAGAAGGATTTGCAGTAGCGATGCCTTTGCGGCGCCAAGGATTAAGCCGGTGGAGAAGTTTCAATTTCGGACAGCTTTCGGCGATAGTGGAGCCTTTTGCAGCAGTCCTTGGTGCATGGGCAGTTATGACCTTTGAGCCCATCCTTCCCTATGCGCTTTCATTTGCTGCAGGAGCGATGATCTTTGTGGTTGTCGAGGAAGTTATTCCTGAGTCCCAGCAAGAAAGATTTACCGATATTGCCACAATGGGCTTCATTTTAGGTTTTATGGTGATGATGACCCTGGATGTAGGTTTGGGTTAAAAGAATTAGACCAGGTAGGAATTGCTTAATCACAACCACATCCGGAAACCCCACAGGATTTTGTGGATTTCTTTTTAGTTAAGAAGGAGGGCTTCCAGATAAGTTTGGTAAATAAATATCCCAAAGCAAAAAGGAAACTTATTAAAACCAGTATATTCTGTATTAGTTCCATTATTTAATTATTTTAAAATCTGGAATGCAGCTAAAGCAATAATATAGGCAAATAAACTCATCCCTACAAGCTGAAACATCGGCCATTTCCAGGTATTAGTTTCTCGTTTAACAATCGCCAGGGTACTCATACATTGCATGGCAAAAGCATAGAAAAGCAATAAACTTATTCCACTGGCAAAAGTAAACAGGGGACCGCCTAATATGGGGTTTGTTTCTGCAGCCATTCTGTTTTTAATGGTTTCTTCTTCATCGCTTCCAACGCTGTAAATAGTAGCGAGGGTACCTACAAAAACTTCCCTGGCAGCAAAAGAGCTTATTATGGCTATTCCTATTTTCCAATCGTATCCCAGCGGAGCCACAACCGGCTCGATACCTTTTCCCATAATTCCGATATATGAGTTACGGAGTTTAAAGGAGGCAATCTCTTCATCAAGATCTGCCTCTGAAACAGGGTTTTCTTCAGAATAATTAGCACTTACGATTTGTTCAGCATTATTAAACTTTTCCCCGGGGCCGTAACTGGCCAGTACCCATAGCACAATAGAGATTGCCAGTATGATTTTTCCTGCACCAAATACAAATGATTTAGTTTTTTCCACTACATTAATTCCAACATTTTTCAGCATTGGTAGTTTGTAATTTGGCATTTCGATTACGAAATAGCTTTTGGACCTTATTTTAAGGATCTTATTGAGGATCCATGCTGAAGCTATTGCTGTTCCAAAACCAATTAGGTAAAGTAACATCAGGGTTAACCCCTGGAGATTAAAACCCCAGAAACTCCGGTCGGGAATTACAAGAGCAATAATGATAAGGTAGACAGGCAGTCTTGCCGAACATGTTGTAAAAGGCACTACTAAAATTGTTATAAGCCTTTCTTTCCAGTTTTCGATATTTCTTGTTGCCATTACTGCAGGAATAGCACAAGCAGTACCAGATACCAGGGGGACTACACTTTTTCCACTAAGACCAAAGCGTCTCATTACCCTGTCCATTAGAAAAACTACCCTACTCATATATCCGCTTTCTTCCAGAATGGAGATAAATAGGAATAAAAAGGCAATTTGAGGGATAAAGATTACAATTCCACCTAAACCGGGGATAACCCCTTCTGCAATAAGGTTGGTGAAAGCTCCGGCAGGCAATGCATTCTTCGTCCATTCACTTAGCTGAGCAAAAGTCTCATCGATCAAATCCATAGGATAACTTGACCAGTTATAAATAGCCTGGAAGATTAGAAGCAGAATGGCAAAGAAGATCACATAACCCCAGACCTTATGCGTTAATACTCGGTCTAATTTTGACCGCAAGTCTTTTGCTGACCTGGCATCCACCCTCATTGATTCTTTTAGAACCCCATTGATAAATTGATAGCGTAAAATTGTTTCTTTCTGCTGAAGCCTTTTGAGGTCACTTTCCGATTTAGTTTGGAAACCTGAAGTTTTTGCTAGCTCTTTCCGATTAAGATTTCCGAAATTTACATCTTGTGTAATTACCAGCCACAATTTGTAAAGGGACTGATTGGGATACGCACTGCGTAATCCATCGAAATATTCAGGGTCTATTACAGAAGCGTTTACACAAGGTTCTGTGGAAAGATGTTGGTAATTAATGATGAACTCTTTAAGCTCGTCGATACCAGTATTCTTCCTTGCACTTACAAGAGCTATTTTGGTCTTTAATTTCTCCTCCATGCGTTCTACATCCAGGGAAATTCCCTTGCGTTCCATTCTGTCAGCCATATTTATAACTAAAACAGTGGGAATTCCCAAATCTTTTACCTGGGTGAAGAGCAAAAGGTTTCTTTTCAGATTCTCTACATCGCTTACCACTACAGCAACATCCGGATAATCCTTGTCATTTTTGTTTAGTAACAGTTCAATGACTACGTTTTCATCAAGGGAAGAAGCATTGAGGCTGTAGGTACCAGGAAGATCAATTATATGGGCTTTGAGTCCCCTTGGGAGTTTGCAGATACCTTCCTTTTTTTCAACAGTGATTCCGGGATAGTTGCCAACCTTCTGATTTAAACCTGTAAGTTGATTAAAGACAGAGGTCTTTCCGGTATTGGGATTTCCTATTAAGGCAACATTGATCTGCTTGCTCATATTAATGGATAAGCTCTATTTCGATATGTAAAGCGGTCTCTTTTCTAATAGCAAGATGACTGCCATTCACATTAAGGTACATTGGATCCATAAAGGGAGCGGTTTGGATGACTTCAACTTCATTGCCTGGGAGACAACCCATTTCCAGAAGTTTAAGCGGAACATCTTCTGTAGAAAAGTCCTTAATTATCCCGCGTTGTCCGCATCTTAACTGTGAGAGAGTGAGCTTCACTTTATTTAGATTCATTTTAAACAAGACAAAAGTAATGCAAAATATATAAGCAGAAAAGTTTGAGACTTAAAAACTTAGTCGGCGTATTCGGCTTTTAGGATTCTCAAATCATTCATCAAGTCTTCAATGGCTTCAGGATCTGTGCCATCATAGAATCCCCTAATCCTTTTTTGTTTGTCAACCAAAACAAAGTTTTCTGTATGTATCATATCATAAGGCCCGCCATCACCATCGCTTTTTGATGCTAAATAAGACTTCCGTGCAAGATCATAGATATGTTTTTTATCACCGGTCACTAGGTTCCATTTTGAATCTATTACCCCCTTTTCTTCCGCGTATTTCTTAAGAACCGGGACAGAGTCGGTCTTTGGAAAAACCGTATGAGAAAGCAATAATACTTCTGGATCATTTTTTATCTCATTTTGAATTTGAAGCATATGATCGGTCATTATTGGGCAAATAGTGAGGCAAGTGGTAAAAAAGAAATCAGCGACATATATTTTATCCTTATAAAATTCCTGGGTGATGGTATCACCGTTTTGGTTTATCAGATTAAAATCACCCACGGTATGATATTTTCTGATATACTGAACGGTAGTATCCACCAATTCAGCATTTACCATATCTGGTTGAAAAACAGGTAGGCGTTCTTCTGGTTTTAAAAGTGAATAAATAGCATAAATGATAATTACCGAAAGTATAGCCAGAACAATGGCTAGGGTTTTGAATTTGGCAAAAAACTGTATCATATGTACTGGATTGAATGCAAAATTAGTTGCTGGCGATCAATTAGTCGCATAGTCCCGATTAAAATTTCAGAAATTCATTTGCAGCTGTTTCAGATTAACTTTTTTAGGAGTTTTTAAAAGGTTACTTTTGTGCGATTTAAAAATTTGAAGAGTAAAGAATGGATCCATTTTTAGTTAAGGCGATACAATTACTGTTGAGCCTATCCTTACTTATTGTGCTGCATGAATTAGGGCATTTTATTCCCGCCAAAATTTTCAAAACCAGAGTAGAAAAATTCTTTCTGTTTTTTGACGTGAAATTCGCCCTTTTTAAGAAAAAGATCGGAGATACTGTTTATGGAATTGGATGGCTGCCACTGGGAGGCTATGTGAAAATATCAGGAATGATTGATGAGAGCATGGACAAAGAGCAGATGGAAAAGCCACCGGAACCATGGGAGTTTAGAAGTAAACCGGCATGGCAACGCCTTATTATAATGCTGGGAGGGGTTACGGTTAACCTAGTGCTTGGTTTCCTCATCTTCATCATGATTATGTTTGTTTGGGGAGAAAATTATGTTGGAGCTGACCAGATGCCGGAAGGATTCGCTATAGCTGAAGATTTTAAAGAATTTGGCTTTAATGATGGAGATCGTATTTTAGAGGTTAATGGTAAGGATTTTCAAAACAGCATAGATGTAAATAAACATTTATTCATGCGCGAGGTGAATTCTATCACTGTTTTGCATCAAAATGGAGAGCAGGAAACCATCAATATTCCTGAAAATATTGGGGAAAGAATGTGGGAAGAAGGAATTATGATGCCTTTTATCCCAATACAGCGGCCAATTTTAGATAGTGTACTTACCGAGAAACCAGCAGGAATAGCTGGTTTAAAAAAGGGAGACAGCCTGATTTCCATAAATGAACAGGAGATTGGATACTGGCACGAATTAGCTCCTATTGCTGAAGAAAACATAGGGAAGGAAATAGAAGTTGTATTTAAGCGGGATGATGAAATAAAAAGTGTAATGATCACACCCGATGAAGAGGGTAAATTCGGTGTTACTCCACAGTCAAACTTTGAAATAAAAACCCAAAAATATGGACTGGCCGAAAGTATTAAAGAAGGCTTTGATTATGGTTACTGGACCCTAAGAGATTACGTTTACCAATTTAAATACGTTTTCACCTCGAAGGGAGCTAGCCAGCTTGGAGGATTTGGAGCTATTGGAGGTTTATTTCCGGATACCTGGAATTGGCAAGGCTTCTGGTATACTACCGCATTAATTTCAATTATTCTTGCCTTTATGAACATCCTGCCAATCCCAGCTTTGGATGGAGGGCACGTGGTGTTTTTACTCTACGAGATGGTTACGGGGAGAAAACCCAACGACAAATTTATGGAAATTGCTCAAATGGTGGGCTTCTTCATTCTTATTGCCTTGGTGCTTTATGCAAATGGGAATGATGTATATCGCTGGCTATTTGAATAGTAATTCAGGCTTAAAAAAATTACCTGAAAAAAGTTATATTTTGTTTTGTGGTGATTTAAATTTTGGTTTATATTTGCAACCGCAAAAGAGTAGCACACTCCTCCTTAGCTCAGTTGGTTAGAGCATCTGACTGTTAATCAGAGGGTCCTTGGTTCGAGCCCAAGAGGGGGAGCTTAGTATAGAAAGCCATTCAAGAAATTGAATGGCTTTCTTTTGTTTACCGTGCATGGTAAAGTTCTAGGGGGCACTCAAAAGTTGGGTCAAAAGGGAAAATAGGGATCAAGCCCAATTGTTGTGTTTAAGCAAAAATTGTAGTTAATCTATACAGAAAGAATTCTACATTTTTCACTCCT